>DASTZT010000678.1:0-7263 GCA_035764225.1 Ktedonobacteraceae bacterium | reverse complement strand
CATTGGCGTACATATTGCGGATGCCTTCACGCCCCTGGATGATGCCGCCGGTGGGGAAATCGGGTCCACGAATAATGCGGGACAGCTCTTCGGTGGTGGCTTCAGGGTTATCGATCAGGTGAACGATGCCGTTGCAGACTTCGACCAGGTTGTGTGGGGGAATATTGGTGGCCATGCCGACGGCGATGCCGGTAGAGCCATTGAGCAGCAGGTTGGGCAGCCGAGCAGGCAAGACGGTTGGTTCCTCCGTCTGGTTATCATAATTGGGGATGAAATCGACCGTATCTTTGTCGATGTCGCGTAGGAGTTCGTCGGCAATCGCGGCCATCTTTGCTTCGGTGTTATGATTCACAAAGCCATTCGCCACAAACGAGTGGCATGCGCTATCGACACGCACAGAGTAGACGAGCTGCTCACCCGCCTCTTCAATACTCTCGACTCGCTCAAAGAGATAACGCTGGCGAGCCAGATTTTCAATCTCGACTACAGCTATTTCCGGTAACACCTGAGCGAGTCGGGGCAGCGTTGCGGTTAGACGATCTGAACGGTCAAAGTTGTGCTTGGACGACCACTCGCGCTGGCCACGCGTGGCATGTGTTCTGACAGACTCGGCCAGATAGGGGATAAAATCAGTGCGTGACAGAGCTTTGCCAGTATGCAGATCAAGAATTGTAGCAAGCGCCTTGCCTTTCACCACCGAGGTGAAACCAATCTCGTGAGCGAACAGGGTAAGGTTGTCGCGGCCAGAAATCAAGAGGCGATGCGTATGTCGGGTTCGATCATTATTCAATGAAGCTACAATGCCAAAACGCAGCAAAAGCGTTTGAGCCTGACGAAGCATAGAACGGTTACTTGCAGTCAGATTAACCCGTAGCAGGCTGCGACCAGATTTTTCGACCGCTCCATCACCTTCAAACAGGCCACGCAGGAAAGCAGCTGCTACATTGCGCGGTGAGCGCAAGATGGTCTCAGGTATCTGTCGTTGTGCCGAACGCCCCGACAATCCTAAAGCCCGGATGAAGGCGATAACGTGTTGACTAACTATCTGGATTTGCAAAAAGGGCTTCTTGCCGTAGCTGACAGGTTTCCTCTCAAAGACATGTAAGCGGCACGTTGGGAAGACGCGCTGCCACGCCTGAATAAAATGTTCTGCAAAGTCGCCGTGAGTATTGGTAAACTCGATGACTTCGTCGCGAAACGTTCCTTCTGCCAGCAGCGCCCCCAGAAGGAAGCCCAGATCCTCGTCTAGTATCTCTGGAAGTGTGTGTTGCTTCGCGCGAGGTTTGCTGAGAGCAGGAGGATAGAACGAATATAGATCAACAGGCCGTTCCGGCCACAAGACGCTGCTGCGATCCAGAACAACGTAGTCGCCAACGGCTAATTGCGCAATCGTCTTCCAGGTGAGTGTAACGCGTCCATCAGCATCGTGAGGTTTCGCCACGAGCAAGGGATGGTTGGCCGTGCCTGTAACTTCGTATCCTCGCTGCGTTCGCACGCTCCATGTTGGAAACTTGCCGCAATCCCACCACTTGCTGGCCGTATTGGTTTGCCCATCTTTTGACAGCACACGCACAGAGATGTCTTCAACGTCGGGTTGCGAAAGCTGGCTGATTGGTATCAGCCCATTGTCAGTGACGACGAGCGTATCTCCCGTGACGCAATAGCGCATTGCTGCCGGTGGGTCATCGTCCTGTGAGCCGAAGTTGCCCTGTCCCAGCACCAGGGGATAGCGCATTGCCCAGGGTTGCGCCATACGGACCAGGGAATCGTAGACGGCGGCATCGCCGTGGGGATGATAACTTTTTAAGACTTCACCGACGGTACCTGCGCATTTGCGGAATTGTTTGGTTGATTGCAGGCCCATTTGCTCCATAGCATAAAGAACCCGGCGATGAACCGGTTTGAGGCCGTCCCGTACGTCGGGGAGAGCGCGGCTCACAATCACACTCATAGAATAATCGAGATAAGCACCGGTCATTTCTTCAACGATACTTACTGGTTTAATATTGCCCAGATCCATAGTACATCCTCACCAAAAAAATCAGACATAGCCGGAAGGCGATATCGGGTTGAAGCGTTTTTACTCGTTGGGTGGAGGGGTCGAGAAACTTTGATCCTACCTCTTATAGTATAGCACATTTGGGTCATACATACGAGTTTTCGGCCCTTTTGGCTGCCATTTTGTGGCGTATCTTGTATTATGGTGAGTCAGATGTGAGTAAATTTGCTATGTTATGGACTAGGTTTTGAGAGTAACCTGTGGTATGATAAATGCAAGAGGGGGGATTCAGGGAGGGTGCGACACTCTAGAGGTTGCAATGTGTGTGTAGTGCCTGTTGACTCTGATGTCTTAGGGGAGATACGAGAGTATGTCATTACCATTTACTGATCAACAATGCTTTTTTGTAGCTATTTTAGTGTTTGCGGTCGTAGGTTTTCAACGTGGTTGGCGGCGAGAAATGGTCTCGCTGGTGTTCGTCCTTATGGCGGTGTTTCTGGTGCGTCCCGATAGCAGTAAGTCTTTCGGTCAGGCTGTGTCGCGGTTGCCTGGGACGTTCTCGTTCCTTGTCACGGGAACGGCTCAATCAGGTCCAGCAAATGCGGGAGGAGTCAACCTTCTGGGGCCTTTAGGGTCGCTGCTGATTTTCGTGGCGATTGCGGCTGTCGGATACCTGGTTGGGAACAAGGCATTTGGCAAGCCTACTACGCCGCAGGAGCGTATTATCGGCATTGTCCCTGCCATTGTCTCCGGGGCTTTTGTGCTAGCATTTCTTAGCAACTTTTTCCCGAAAAATCCGGCAGGGCAGTCCCTTTTCACCGTAGCGATCCAGCCGCCGGACCCAGGCAACTATCTGCCGGTAATCTTTCTTATCGCTGTTACCGCCCTGGTAGTTGCGTTGATCGCTGCAAGGACAAAGAAAACACCTGCGAAAAAGTAGAAGGTTCTGGAAACAATAGCATAAATAAGATCTTGAGATGCACGCACGACCGACGTGTTGAGGTGACACATGGCTGATAAATCCAACGGCAGGCAAGCTGCTGCCTCTACCTCCGGCCCTTCTTCCGACCCCTATCTCTCAGGACGCAAACGCTTCGGCATCCAGGCGTTACGCAGTGGACGCGGTCGGGAGTGGCATTTCTCTGGACAGCAACCGGGTGAGGAAGTGCGCATGATTGTGCGCAAACACTGGTGGTTCTTGCTCAGACCTGCTTTGCCGCTGATCGGCTCTGTTGTTGTTTTTTTTGTCATCCTCTGGGCGGCTACGGTTGAGCCTGCTTTTGGTTCGTTGTGGCTTGTGGTAGAAGGGATTGGGGTGCTGGGCATTATAGCAAGCGGCCTCTGGTTTGCCTATAAAGATCTTATTGCCTGGTGGTATGAGAGCTTTATTATCACGAACAAGCGCATCATCAACGCGCGAGGTCTGCTGGAGCCAACGCGCCAGCAAACGCCGATTGACAAGGTCCAGCAGGTCGGCGTTGATATTCATTCGGCGCTAGGTTTCCTACTGAGTTTCGGTACTGTGCATGTCTACCTCTCTGGTGGCGATTTCTTCATGCGCAATGTGCCGAATCCGAAAAAGGTCAAGGATGCGATTCTCGGCATCACTGAAGCAATCAAGAAGCCCAAAGACGAGCCGCTTCCGGTGCCGAAAGATCCCGATATGGCTGAGGTGTTGGATTCGCTGGCGAAGGCGAAACCGGTTCCGCAACTGCCCAATGCCGATGAGAACTACCCGCTTCCTGCTGGCTCGGACCGCGTGCGTGGCCCCCAGCGAACTTTTGGCGGCATCCTACACATTTCCTGCGATGTGCGCTACCTTTCGGGAGAACATACTGTCAAGTATATTCAGCGCTCACAGTATGTGCTCTGGCGTAATCTATCGTTGCCGATCCTCGCGCTGGTGGTTGCGCTCCCTGTCGCTCTTTTCGGGCCAGGGTTTGGCATACCATCGGCGCTCTGGTCCTACTGGTTCTTCTTCTCAGCCCTGGTCGTATTAGCTTTGATTATCACTATCGGACTGGTATACACCAACTACGTGGACGATGTGTATATTCTGACGAACAGGCGCATTATCGACATTGAGCGTCGCTTTATCATCTTTTACGAGACACGGATGGAGGCGGAATATAAAAATATCCGTGATATTAAGGTGAAGGTGCCCAATGTCTTGGAGCGTTTCCTGGATATCGGAAACGTCTATATCGAGACGCCGGGGAGCAGCCCGGATATCGTCCTGGAGGGGGTAGATCACCCTTTTGTGTTGTCGGACGAAATTCTAGGGATTAAGGCTCACAAGGATAAAGCGGATGGTGTCTCCAAAGAGAATAATGAGAAGAAGAATATGCTCAAGTGGTTTAGCACCATTGTGACAAAGCTGGAGGATACCGCAAAAACCAGAGGGACCCCTAATCTCAGGGATATGGACCTGTTGTCTGCTATGGCTTGTGCGCAGGAGCTGGGGTTGGAAGTGACCGTTTCTGGGGAGGCAATTGCCAGCGCCAGCGTTGCTCCTGGTCGCGTCCTGCAACAGAATCCGCCCCCCGGAACGGTTATGGCGCAAAAAAGTAAAATCGAAGTTGTGCTCAGCAAAAGACCGACCCTGATAGAGCCGTAAGGGCGGACACAAGGTCCGCCCAACCTGTGGGGTAAGGTGCTAAGCAGCCAACCAACCTGAACGTCGCCTAAACGTCGCCTGAACTTCGTAGGGACTCGCTTTAGCGCGTCCCAGAGCGTTGGCTGACTGCATAGCAAAACCCCTACCTTGTATTGACGCGAACCAGGAAAGCCACACATTCGATATGGTAGGTTTGTGGGAACATATCGATAGGCTGGGCGTAAACCAGTCGGTAGCGGCCACCGGAACATAAGGTTGCGATATCGCGGGCCAGCGTGCTGGGGTCGCAGGAGACGTAGCAAATGGCTCGTGGCGCAATCACCTGAAGGGCTTGTAGCGCTTTCGGGTGGCAGCCAGTTCTGGGGGGATCAACCAGCGCGATGTCAACGCGTTCGCGCCGATAATGTAACTGGCTGAGCAGGCGCTCCAATGTACCCTCTAGCACCGTAATGTTGTTCTGGTTATTGAGCGCGGCGCTGGCGCGTGCATCCATCACGGCGCTGGGTTGAGACTCAATCGCAATCACGCGTGCGGCCCTGGGAGCCAGGAAAGCCGAGAAAAGCCCCACTCCGCTATAGCCATCCAGCACAATATCTGAACGCTGTGGCTCAAGCATCGCCAGGACGCGTTCGACCAGCGTAGCAGTCTGGACGAGGTTGACCTGGAAGAAGGAATCCGCTGAGATGCGGAAACGCCGTCCCAGGATCACATCGGTCAAAAACTCTTGTCCGGCGAAAACACGACCATAGCGTCCACCAACGCGCTCAATAATCACGCCCACGATCCCAGGAGCAATGGTCATCATCTCCTGTGCCAATTGTTGGGGGTTTTCGATCAAGGAGCCAGGGCGAGCATGAATGGAAAGCAATGTGGGGACGGCTTTCACACTGGTCACCGGGATGCCTGTATTGGAGTTGCTGGCAGCGCCAATGGCTCCGCGCAGCGTAAAGCCCTGGATCATCTCGCCCAGCGCATCACCAAAATAATCTAGCAGCTTGGTGCGAACGAGCTGATAGACCTGGTCGAGCGCGGGATGCAGCAGCGCATAGTCTGAGAGATCCTGTACATCGTGGCTTTCAGTCAGTTTAAGGCCCACCTCACCATCGGGGCCAACCGAAAATAGGGCGATATTGCGGTAGTGCCAGGGAGAGATCCCCGGTGGCATCCCAATAGTGGGATGAACGAGGGCATCGGGTTGCTTGCCGATGCGTACCAATAGCTGACGTACAATATGTGCTTTCCATGTCAGTTGAGCTGGATAAGCGATATGTTGCCATTGGCAACCACAGTCTGTCAGTAAAGGATAGGGAGGTTCAATCCGTTCAGGAGCGGGACGCAGGATCTCCATCAGGTTGGCTCGTGCATGCCCCCGGCGCTCCTCGACAATTTCCACTCGTACCCGTTCACCCGGAATCCCTCCGGGCACGAACAGGACACGTCCCTCATAGCGGCCTACGGCGTCGCCTCCGTAGGCCAGGTCTGTAAGTTCAACATCAATGCTCATGTTCACCTCGGCGGCCATACACACGTCGAGCGTGGTGGTAGCCGTCCCATCTTTCCAGCGTTTTTGTATCTGTCCGCTCATAATATATTGCGTCATCCTGCCTGGAGTTCCGCAATGTGAATAGGACCCCAGTCCTGTTCGGTTCGGGCCTCTTGCCCTCAGATGAGGGAGCACCATTGAATAAGTGCAATAGATGTGTCTACAGTGGAAGCGGCTGTTTGGGCTGACTATAGAGCCGTGTCCCAAAACGGCTCAAGAAGACGGCACCTAGCCCCAGCAAACCAGCTCCGATACTGAAAAACCAACCAACATAGGGGAGAGACCCCGCCAAAGCGAGCGTGGCTGCCCCCACAACGACTTGTAGCAGACGAATATTCAAATGCGGCGCGACCTTGCGCAAGATGTATTCGCCGATGAGCCAGGCAACGGCGACCGTGCCCAATGCCCAGGCCGCGATGAGTCCGACCGCTACGATAATTGCCAGTGGAATAGAAATGATGAGTGCGATCAAGACAGCGATGATGGCTGGAGCAAGTAGAATGCTGAGAAGCCCAAGAATAAGACTACGTCGTATCTTACTCTTCACTGTGGTGCGTACTAGCATAATATGTTCTGGTAAAAGTGTGGTGAGCAGCATCCCCAGTGCTACCCACGTCAGGACAGACCAGAAACGAAAACCGGGTCCCCCATCACCGAAGAAGAGCAGACTTACGCTCTTCG
The DNA here is from genome assembly GCA_035764225.1 of Ktedonobacteraceae bacterium. Taxonomy (GTDB): domain Bacteria; phylum Chloroflexota; class Ktedonobacteria; order Ktedonobacterales; family Ktedonobacteraceae; genus DASRHT01. Next base: position 423 of record DASTZT010000678.1, on the reverse strand, counting down.
TGCATTCAAAAACACTGCCATGCAGTTGTGTCCCTGTACCCTCAATCCAATGCCCTCCACAAACATGAATATCTCCATTAATATGTGCCCCATCCTGTAAGGTGGCATTCCCACCATAAAGAGTGACATCACCATCAACCATCCCGTCGATAATGATGTTCCCTCCGAATGAGACGATGTCGCCTATGACCTCGCCACGAATGACTATGGTGCCTCCGAACGAGGTGATATCACTACAAATGACTTCACCACTTGTCACCACCACTGCGCTGCCGAAGGATGGCCTGTGAATTTCACCGGTACAGGGCCGATTACTTCCTGCCGTTTGTGAGACCATAGCCGAAGCCGTAGGTTGCCCTCCCACAAGCGCCCCTACCCCACCAATACTTATTAAGAACGCTGCTAAGAGCCAAAGCCCAGGCA
>DASTZT010000677.1:0-8371 GCA_035764225.1 Ktedonobacteraceae bacterium | reverse complement strand
GCAACCCGACTTCTCGACAAAGGTTTTTTGCCACAAGATCGCCATAGATATTGGCTATACTGCTCTGTTTATCAACATCGAGCGCAATAAAAGAGACAACATTGCCGACGATTTCTTCTGTGCTCACACTCCTGCTCTCAGCACTATCTTGTTGCTCGTCTGAGGGCAAATCTGAGACGTAGATACCAGTCAAGAGACCTTCAAAGTCTTTGAAAAAATCATTTTTAGAAAAGAATTTTTCAAAAAAACTATTCACCAGATCGGGTTGCTCTATCACTTCTGACAATTTTTGCCCTATTTGTTGCTGAACGTAGGATATCCTGATCCTTTCCTCGATCATTTTGCACATTATCCGCAATATGCGCAAATCGACCTCAGAAAAGGCATGTACTTGACTGGCTTTAATACACAATACCGCTATTGCTAATCCATCTTCTCCTCCTATTGGAATGGCGAGAATAGATCCCAACGATTCCTGTTCCTCCTGCTTGCGATAGCTGATAGCAGGACCTGGGCCTAAAGTTTTGGGAAAATAGATGATATGACTACTCTCTAACGCTTCAATACTGGCACTATACTCATCAGGCGGAATGGCGGGCGAGCCTAACTTGTAGGGCGGCTGCTTGCTATTACGCACGCGTACAACCAGAATATTCTGGTGCAATGGCAGATGCGAGTTCTGCGGCGTCAAGATATAGCAAAAGCGCCAGCGCGGCTGCTCATCAATCTGACCGCCCAGACGCACAACCATATCCACCAAGCCGGTTAACACCACATCCTCGTCCCCAGCAATATCCATTGGTGAACTTACGACATCGCGCATGCCAACACCAAAACACTGACGCAGCATGGCCTTTTCATCGTAGAGTGGCCTCAAGAGAGATTGAATGGTTTTCACGACTTTGGCACTCAGGCTAAGACGCCGGGAACGACGGTCGAGAAAAATCAAGGTGGCATCCCCAGGTGCCTCGTCTGGTTGATCTTCTGTCATCGCGGTCAGAGGCAATAAACGATAATCCGAAGGAACCTGAAAGGTGGGATAGGAAGAGAGCAATACCTGCGAGGAGCGATTTTTATCTAAACGACAGAGTAAAGCCTCACTAAGCTTTGCGATATCATTGATATTTTCTATCGGCCCTATATCAGCACTTTCGCAGAGGGGCAATATCAAACCAGCGTCCGTATCAGACATTTCCTCACAAATGAGCATGAGCGAGAGGCGCAATACCTGAGAAGCATAGTAACGCCAGAACATTTCATCTCGCGCCTTTTCCAGACGCTGATCAATTGGCTCATCGCTCAACGAGCTGGGGGCAGGGATTGCTTGCAAGGGCACGGTCTGCCTGCGCAAGCTATAAGCCGTACGCCAGATCTCATTAATATTGGGCGGAATATCACTCCGCGTATAGCCGTCATTGATCAGTTCGCGAATGATGGCAAGCTTATCCAGTTCATTAAGCGGATAGAGCCGTCGTCCCTGAGCACCGCCTGACCGCAAAGGCGTGAGAAAGCCCTGCTCTTCCCAATCCCGCAGCTTATTCTCAGTAAAATCGAATAATTTGGCCGCGCGACTGATCGTCACGGCGGCTTCATCACGCCCTTTCTGAATATTTTGCAAAATACGCGCCTGCACATCCTCTTTCTGAAGATGCATCATAATATATTGAGTGCTGCGCTCGTCCATCTTCGGCTCCCAAAAATATCAGACGGAACTTTAGCTTCCCTGCTCACAAAATGAAAACAAATTTAATAGTAGCACATTTGCAGCTAGCTTGTCCCACAACCCTGACTTCTACTCGATCCGCATCTTTATTTAAAGACTGCAAACATAAGCGATGATTAATTTTCCTCTAAAGCTTTTCTAAGTTTATCTCCGAAGTATGACAAATGTCAACAAACTTCCTACAGTTTTTCCCAAACTTGACAATATCGCTTTTCTAATACCAGATTGCTCGTATTTTATTGACTTCACATGAGCTATACGTTAGTATTTCTATAGATACCCTTAACTTACTTCTCACTCAAACACTTTCTTATTTTTTAGTTACTTATTTGAGGTATAAATCTTAATTTTCTTAACATTATCCACAAGAAAACTGTAGGCCCAAACTCGTAGCACGACAAATCAGGCCCAGCTGCAACGCATGCCACCGGGGAGGTTTACTCATGCAGAGAGATTTCAACGCTCATGAAGCGAATGCTCACAAGCAAGTTGATGAATTCCAATGGTCCAATCTGTATGCCCGTCTTCTCCCTTCAGTAGAGAAATGGGTGCGTAACTCTAGTATACCATCGTGGCGTAGGCAGTATAAGGAAGTCGCGGAAGATATTACGCAGGAAGCTATTGCACGAGCTCTGGATTATGATCGGCGGGCGGCTCGTAATGGCACTGCTCCCATTGATTGTCTCGAAGCGTTCAGCAAAAGAATCGCGCACAACCTCTTTCTCGATCAATGCAAGAAGGAGTGGCGCATCGTTCATCCTTCTCAGGAAGAAATGCTGTACAATGCTTACACCGCGCTGTACATGGATATGGATTGGTCAAAAACAGTGCTTGATGACATGATTCTTGGCTCCATTATCGTAATAGCAGCCGGGCTACTCGCAACCTTTCCTAAAGGGCAACGCAAAGCTCTGTTGACGGATCTGGCAAATGCTCCCGATTTCAGCGAGCAGCCAGGGCCGCTAGAGCGAGCCTTGTTAGACAACGGGCTAAGCCTGCGCGACTTCCGCCGTCCCTTACCAGCCGACCGAGTCGCACGCAGTCGTCACACCGCTTTGCTTTGTATCGCCAAAAAGCGGCTTAGAAACGAGCTTCAGGCATAATCCCAGCAACAATGCTCATCCATAGCGCAATCATCTCTGGCTGCCCGTAGAAAAGTATCGGGCAGCCTTTCCTCCGCCTCCTCTCCTCGACAGAAAAGAGGTTCGAACATCCCCTCGTACGATCTCGCCCCTGTCTCGTCCCTGTCGTAGGGACACGCTGATGCTCTTTGACGAATTGGTATGGGCCAACCGGAATGGGTCGGCCTATCGTCTGTATCAAAGAACAGGCACCCCCACCAGGGCAAGCACGAGGCCCCCTCACCGCCTCACCCCGCTCCTTGCCCCTACCAACCCCAGCATCTGTCCACCATCACGATTCTCGTTCAGATTTTTTGGTGGGGGAATGCGAGATCGTGGGGAAACGGTAGGGGCAAGGGGCGGCGGTTAGGATGGGTGAGGGCCTCGCGCTTGCCCTACTTCCATTTCCCTTATTTATTTGTCAAAGAGCATCAGCGAGTCCCTACGAAAGAAGGAGCAGCATGGTGCCTGGTTTGGGAAGGAAGCATCGTGTTTCTCTCACACAGATTTTCTGTCAGGGGAGAGAGTTCCTCCGCCTCACCCCCAACTGTGCTACAATAGCAAAAAAGAAAGCTTTACCACCAAAGGATTGTTATTTATGCCACAGCCAGACACTGCAACCTTTGCGCAAGCATATCTGCCAACATTTCAAAAGTACCAGGAACAAATTCTGAACCGCATCGAAACTCTTGTCAATATCGATTCGGGCACTGGACAGGCCGAGGGCGTCAACCAGGTCATTGCTCACCTGGAACAATGGCTCAGGGAGCTTGATTTTACGGTCAGCCTGCACCCGACTCCCCCCTTTGGCAACAACCTTGTAGCGCGTCGCAGTGGCAAGGGCAAAGCTCGCATCCTGCTGGTGGGCCACGTTGATACCGTCTATGGACCCGGCGCGGCAGAGACGACACCTTTTACCATCCGTGATAGTATTGCCTACGGACCCGGTGTCATCGATATGAAGTCGGGCGACGTGATTTGCGTCTCTACGATGCAGGCGCTGGCTGAGGCGGGCTTTGACGATTATAGCGAGCTGTGCATTGTTTTCAACAACGATGAGGAGGTCGGTTCGCCCGGTAGCGCCCCATTGCTACGCGGGATCGCCCAACAGATGGATATAGGGCTGGTGCTGGAGTCCTCGCGAGACAGCGAAATATTGACCCATGCCCGCAAAGGTGCGGACAAATACGTGATGGAGGTGTCCGGCGTCTCAGCCCATTCGGGAGCCGAACCCCATAAGGGACGCTCGGCAGTGCTTGAACTGGCCTATAAGATGATTGCCATCCATCAACTGAACACGCTTTATCGCGGCGTTACCTTTAACGTGACTCGTCTCGCCAGCTCGGAGCCGCTCAACATCATTCCTGACATGGCCCGTTGCCACATCTCTGTACGGGCCTACAATAAGCACGGCCTGGACACGGCGGCAGAGGCACTAGAAAAAATCGCTACAAGCTGCTTTGTGCCTGATACCCATACCACTCTGACGCGCATCCCCGGACGCCGCCCCTATGAACGCACGCCGCAGATTATGCGCCTGCTCGAAATGGCGCAAGTAGAAGGTCAGGCTTTGGGATTGCGGATTACGGCGGAGGGCAAAGGAGGCGTCTCCGACGCCAATCTTTTGATGGAGGCGGGTATTCCCACGCTCGATAGCCTCGGTCCGACCGGTGGAGGGATGCATAATCTCAGCCGTGAGCACCTTCTCATCGATTCGATCCCGATACGCGGTGCCTTGCTGGCTGGCCTGCTTCAACGGATCTGCCTGTCAGAATATACAGGTGCGGAACCGTCCTCTTGACCAGTGCAATCATCGCTGATCTCTTCTATACTTCCCTTTGGGAAGCAACGATAGCAGCCTTGTTGTTATCATAGAAGATTGATTACTATGATGATAACCATCTATACCATTTACCTATAGGAGCCTCAAATATGGGATTTCATAGAATGGGTGGCGGCATGGCGGCATACGCGGAGGAACAGAAGAGGCGCGGGCGCAAAACCGATGCTCGCACGCTTAAGCGGGTGATGCAGGCATTCAGCCCCTACAAGTTTCAGATTGTGCTAGTGCTGATAGCAATTATCCTGACCACAGTGCTCGGTCTGGTAAACCCACTGTTAATCCAGCGTATCTTCGATGACGCCATCGGAAAACGCAATGCAAACCTGCTGATAATTTATGTCATCATTATGATGTTGACGCCCATCGTCACCGGTATTATCGGCGTGGGCCAGACCTACCTCAACAATATAATAGGGCAGAACGTGATGCGCGACTTCCGCAACAAGTTGTACAACCATCTGCAAAGTATGTCGCTACGTTTCTTCACGGCAACGCGCACAGGAGAGATTCAGTCGCGCCTCTCAAACGACGTAGGCGGCGTGCAGGGAGTTGTTACCGATACAGCCACGAGCATCGTCGCTAATCTTTCAACGGCGCTGAGCACAATTATCGCCATGATCTATCTCAGCCCGATTCTGACCCTGCTCTCGCTGGGCCTGCTCCCCATTTTCTTGTGGATTACGTATAAGGTGGGAAATGTCCGGCGGCAGACCAGCAAAGAAACGCAGAAGAGCATGGCCTCGCTGACAGCAATGATGCAAGAAACGCTCTCCGTTAGCGGTATCCTGCTGATGAAAACCTTCGGACGCCAGAAATTTGGCCAGCAGCGATTCGAGAAAGAGAATCAGAATCTAACCGATCTGGAAGTGCGTCAGCAGATGATTGGGCGCTGGTTCTTTATGTTTATCGGCACCTTCTTCTCGATTACGCCCGCCCTGGTCTACCTGATCGCTGGTTGGCAGATAATTCACGGCCTTGATCCCACCATGACGCTTGGTAAAATTGTGGCCTTCACCACCTTACAAAGTCGGCTCTTTTTCCCGATTGGGCAGCTACTCAATATCCAGGTAGAGGTGCAGGGCGCATTGGCGCTGTTTGACCGCATTTTTGAGTACCTGGATATGCCTATCGAGATTACGGATCAGCCTAACGCGCTGCGCCTGACCCCTGAGCAGGTGCGCGGCGAAGTCACGTTCAATCACGCCAGCTTTGCTTATAAACGCGACGAAACTGAAGTGCAGAACGGCCCCAAAGATTCATCATCACCTGCACCAGTGGCAATGACAGAAGGAACCAATGGGAGTTTAGCCTTGCGCCCGGCGCTTAACAACGTCTCGTTTGACATTCAACCGGGACAACTGGCGGCACTGGTTGGGCCAAGCGGCGCGGGCAAGACGACAATTACCTACCTGCTGCCACGCCTCTATGATGTCGATAGCGGCACTATCGACATTGACGGACATAACGTCAAAGAGCTAGCCCTGTCCTCGCTTGGCGAGCTGATCGGCATGGTGACGCAGGAGACATACCTGTTCCACTCCTCGATCCGCGAGAATCTGCTCTACGCCCGCACGGATGCAACCGAGGAAGAGATCATCGCCGCGACGAAGGCGGCGGCAATCCATGACCGCATCATGGAACTGGACGACGGGTATGATACGGTTGTGGGGGAACGCGGCTATAAGCTCTCCGGCGGCGAAAAGCAGCGCATCGCTATCGCCCGCGTGATCTTGAAAAACCCGCGCATCCTGATTCTCGACGAGGCCACCAGCGCACTCGATACACACTCGGAACGCCTGATCCAGGCCGCTCTAGAGCCTCTGATGAAGGGGCGCACCACGTTGGCAATCGCCCACCGCCTCTCGACCATCCTGGCAGCCGATATCATCCTGGTGATAGACAAAGGCGAGATCGTCGAACGCGGCACCCATCATGAACTGCTGGCACTCGGCGGCCTCTACGCACGGCTCTACAATGAACAGTTCTCGCAACTGGACAAAGAGGAAGAAGCTGTGGCATAAGCAGTGACGATTAAGACAATTAGCAGCAATTAGTAGGTTCAGCCTACTAATTGCTGCTAATTGTCTTAATCAGGACCCCTTCTTACCTGCTTTCGTAGTAGACTGATAGAAAAGAAGATACGAGGAGAAACACGTATGACCGAACAACACCTTTCGCTCTCACCTTTCTATAAAGGCTGGGATGTCTATCAGCAATGCCTGGTCAAGGCTATTACGCCGCTCACGGCAGAGCAACTTGAGCTGCGGCCCGCGCCAGATCTCTGGTCTATCAGTATGCTGGCACGGCATATTGTGGCCACACGAGTCTGGTGGTTCCATATGTGGTTAGGCGTGGGCAGTTCCAATCTTGAACCGATGGCAGAGTGGGACGAAGAAGGTCAGCCATCGCGTTCAGCCTCAGAGATCGTAGCAGGACTTGAGGCAACGTGGGAGATGATCCAGAACGCTCTGGCACACTGGACTCCCGATGATCTTGAGCAGGTTTTCCATAATCCGCTCCATGCAGATAGGCCATCGCGCTCACGCCAGTGGATCATCTGGCACCTGCTCGAACACGACCTCCATCACGGGGGCGAAATCTCTTTGTCGCTCGGCATACATGGATTGGGCGGCTTCGATCTTTAGGAGCCGTGTGTATCATCCTATGCAGCCCAGCGAAGGTTTCCAAGCTCCCATATAAAAATTTATGCTTAAACAATACCGCAGGCTGATACAGTGAATCAGCCTGCGGTATTGTTTATTATATCTCTCGCTCGAAAAAATATATTGCCTCACCCCGCACCAGGGCAAGCGCGAGGCCCCCGCCCAACCACACCACCTCCCCTTGCCCCTACCGGTTCCTCCACGATCTCGTATTTCCTCACAAAAAATCATCATGGAACGGGCGCAGCGATGGTTGGACGGATGCAGGTAGGGGCAAGGGGCGGGGTGGTGCTTGGGTGGGGGCCTCGTGCTTGCCCTGGCGGGGGATATCATATTTTATGATACGAAGAGGCAGAAAGACCTTGACATTGCAATTTTCATCGGGTATTATATCGTCAATGGATATATCCGTGACAGATATAGTACCTGGAGGTAGTATGAACAAAGCGAAGCGGGAGCCAGAGGCGCTCTTGCCACTCACGCCCGCCGTCTTCCACATTCTGCTCGCTCTTGCCGATACTGAGCGGCATGGCTACGGCATTATGCAGGAGATTGCATTGCGGACAGACGGCAAGGTGCGCATGGGACCGGGAACGCTCTACGGCTCGATCAAGCGCATGCTAGCGGACGGCTTGATTGAAGAATCGGGCGAACGTCCCGATCCCGCCCTGGATGATGAGCGGCGGCGCTACTACCGTCTGACCGAATTTGGGCTGCGCGTGGCCCAGGCAGAGGCGCGACGGTTATCGGAGCTGGTGCAGGTCGCGCAATTTAAGCGGCTACTCGGCGGGTCCGAAGCGAGAGGAGGCGCATAATGGCTACAGCACCTTTACGCTCGCCTTCACCCTCGGAATGGCTCTATCGCGTACTGCTCCGGCTCTATCCAACCAGCTTTCGCCGCGCTTATGGCCGTGAAATGGTGCAAACATTCCGCGACTGCTACCGCTCGGAGCGAGAGCACGGCGGTGCCTGGAATATTGCCAGACTATGGAGTCTTGTCCTCTCCGATCTGGTGACAACT
>DASTZT010000676.1:0-9574 GCA_035764225.1 Ktedonobacteraceae bacterium | reverse complement strand
TATTATATCGAAAACTGGTCGTTGCGTCTGTACTTCCAGATTCTCTTGCGCACCATCCCGGCAGTGCTATTCAGGCGAGGAGCATACTAGAAATCATGAAAGTTGCGCTGGTTCACGATTACCTTAATCAAATGGGTGGGGCAGAACGGGTCGTGATGGCTTTTCACGAGATCTTTCCAGATGCCCCCATCTATACATCGATTTATGATCCCAAACGGGTTGATCCGGCTTTCCAGAAAATGGATATTCGTACCACGTTTATGCAGAAGCTGCCACTGGTCACGAAGCACCACCAGCCCTATCTGCCCTTTTATCCCTTTGCGATGGAAAGCATCGACCTGCGTGGGTATGATCTTGTGCTGAGCAGTTCCAGCGCCTTCGGCAAGGGCGTTATCACCAAACCCGATACCATGCACATCTGCTATTGCCACACACCTATGCGCTGGTGCTGGAATTATGATGAGTATGTTGAACGCGAACAACTGGGGAAAGCCGCCCGCAGCATCCTGCCATTCGTCATTAGCGGGCTACGTCTCTGGGACCAGACCAGCGCCATGCGCGTCGATCACTTTATCGCCAACTCGCCAGTGATAGCGGATCGCATTCAGAAATACTATCGGCGCGAGGCAGTGGTGATCCCACCTCCGGTAGAAGCCAAGCGATTCCATTTCGATCCGACGACAGAGCCTGAGGATTATTTTCTCACGCTTGGCCGCCTGATCCCCTATAAACGCGTTGACCTTGCTATCGAAGCCTGCAACCGCTTGCGGCTCCCTCTGGTTGTGATCGGCAAAGGACGCGACCTGGAACGCCTGAAAAAGCTGGCCGGTCCCACGATTCGCTTCCTGGGTGGCCTTTCCGATGCCGAGGTATGCCACTACTATGCCCATTGTCGCGCCTTCCTCTTTCCGGGCGATGAGGACTTTGGTATCACCCCTCTCGAAGCTCAGGCTTCAGGTCGGCCTGTCATTGCCTATGGGAGTGGAGGCGCTCTCACCTCGATTATCGATAACGTCACAGGGCTTTTCTTCCGTGAGCAAACCGTCGATAGTCTGGTTGAGGTTTTGAGGTCGTTCGACGAGCGCAAGTTTGATCCCGATGTTATTCATAATCACGCGCTTGAATTCGATACACCTCGTTTCCACCGCCGCATCGTGCAGTTTATTGAAGCGAAACTCAGCGAGAGAAAATCAAAAACGATCCGGTCGGCCACTGGCGGCTTGATCCGTTAAATACATCTATCCACGAGAAAGGGTTCAGTGACGTGGAACTGCGATCTTACGCGACAATTATTTGGAGACGCATCTGGGTGATCGCATTAGTAGTAGGGATAGTAGCAATTTACGCAGGATATCAGTATCTGCATCTGCGCGCAACGCCCGGAGCACTAAAAGCCTATCAATCCAACATCACGATACGCATTGGCCTGGAGGCCACCGCTCGTAGTACCGATCAGTTTTACTCCGATTATGTCACAACGTCCGAGACACTGGCTGATGAACTTGTCACTGGCGGTGTGCTGAGTTCACCCGAATTCACCGCTCAGGTCTCGCGGCAAATTCAGGCTGATATGGGTCAGATTCATCAACGCTTCGGCTCCAACGCCGACCTCGGCGATTGGCAAAATCCCGCCGCCATCGGGGGCGCACTCACCCCCACGCGCTTTGACACGCTGGTCAACATCGGCGTGATGTGGAGCACGCAAGCAGGTGCCTGGGCTATCGCCAATGCCATTGGCGAGGTGAGCACGGCTCAGATGAGTACCTATCTGGATTACGAGGTGCGCAACGCCCCAACGTTCTCGCAACCAGACGCCCATCCCCCCGCTTCAGCGGAAGTGGTCAGCGCGGCTTCAGATCCAGCACTGGTGGCCGGATCACAGGCCAACAAACCCACCTTGCTGCTTGTGCTGCTCCTGGTCTCACTCATCATTGGGGTCGCCCTGGCATTCCTGATCGATTACCTGGATGATCGTATCCGCACGAAAGATGAGGCCATGCAGTTGCTTCAGTTACCCATTTATGGAGATATCCCACACATGCCGCCAGCAGGCCAGCGCAAGCCAGCGCATTCGTAGGTCGCCATATCTATTTGGGCTGTTATATTGACAGTGGGGGAACGAAACATTTATAGTACGATTGAATTGATCCTGGCAAGAGGGCGGAGAGGCCACTATATCATCTCCGCCTCTTTCTATGTATGGGTAAATAGAGGAGCTTTTCATGGGTACATCACCAAGTGAGCAAGTAACGCTGCTGACAGACTATGATGCAGCATCAGCGTATAGCACAGCTTATCAAACGTTGTACGCAAATATTCGCTTCAACTGGGATAGCGAGCGCAGCCAATCGCATACCCTCTTATTCACCACCCCGGCAACATATCCAGGACGATCAATAGTAGCTGCGAATGTGGCTATAGCAGCGGCTCAAAGCGGCATCTCAACGATCCTTGTCGATGCCGACCTGCGCGCTCCAGGTCTACAACAACGCTTTGCCTTGAGTGATACTACCGGATTGAGCAACTTGCTCGCCAGCGAACATATTACTTTATCAGAGATAACAGCGCATCTCAACCAGACATTTATCTCCAATCTGTCGCTGATTGGTGCGGGAACAGCTCAACTAGAGCAGCACGAGGCAAGCCGCTTGCTCGCGATGAAACTGCCAGATGTACTCACTGGCCTGTTCCAGCTGATAGCGGAGACAGAAGATCGATCAGGCCTAATTATTTTCAACAGCCCGCCCGTGTTGACAGGTATTGATGCAGCGCAAATCAGTACCTTCGTAGAGCAAACGTTTCTTGTGATTGCGTCAGGCCAGACAACACGCGCTCAAGCCAGGCAAGCGCAAGAGCAGTTGCAACGGGCTCACGCTAAACTCGTTGGCATCATTATGCTAAATGCATAAACGTACATATAGGTGCAGAAAAAGGCAGCTAACATTATCATTTGACTCATGAGGAGGACGGCAGCATGCAGGGACGACCAGGCCAGGGTGGCGAATCACAGGAAAGAGCTTCGAGACAACCTATTGCCTCACTGAACGGAACAGGGAAACACCGCGTTCCACCACGTCCGCCCGGTATGCGCCGTGTTAGCCAACCACCGCCAACACCACGCATAGCCCGTCCGCAACCCCAGGAGCCGCCTCCAGGGAGCTTGCGGCGGCGTCTCCTTATTATGGGGGGTATCTTTATTATCTGCGCCATTCTAGCGGGGGCCATTGGCTACGGCGCATTTAATTACCTGGGAGCCTTGAGCGCCAGTTCAGCAGCAGCTACCACCACCAACGATTTTCTCACCGCGCTCTCTACTAGCAATTATGACCAGGCGTACAAAGATCTTGGGCCAGCCATCACGTTGAACACGACGCCTGATGACTTTAAACGGCGGGCGCAAAGTGATGATCTCTGCTATGGCACGGTGAAGAACTTCTCGGAAGTGCCTGATAGTGCCGTTTCTCAGGACAACAGCCAGAGCTATACCTACAACATTGTGCGCAGTAAATCATCCAAACCGTACCAGCTCCATCTGACACTGCAACCCGACAAAGATGGCGCAGGCTGGAAGGTGACCGATTTCGGGAACGATTTAGGGCCGGGCACACCGTCCCCATCGTGCAAATAAAACCACTCATCGCCATAGGGGCAGTGCCTTGCGCCTGCCCTGCTGGCCAGTCGAGGCTGGGCAACCGCAAGGGATTGCCCCTACAGCCATAACAATTCGATAATCTATCCAATTGACGGCATATCCTCAATCCGCTATACTCATGGATAGAAAGTTGTCGCTTACACTACCATCAAATACAGCTTATGAGAAAATTGCTGCTTTATCTTTGCCTGGTTGTCCTGATTTTTGTGGGCGTCCTGGCATATAACTACAATAACCACATTACTCTAGCGGGAACCCCTACCGAATTGCAGCCCGTTCGCCTGCAAATCCCGCGCCTGGGTATCGATGCGGGCATTATCAACGTTGGCACAACGGCCTCAGGGCAAATGGACGCGCCCGTTTCGCAGGCCATCAACTCGCCCTACTGGACCAATGCTTTCTGGTACGATCAGGGGGCAGCGCCTGGGCAGGCCGGTAATGCGGTGATAGCTGGACACGTTGATCGGGTGGGAGGCGATCCAGCTATTTTCTGGTCGCTCGATACGCTAAAGCCGGGAGACACCATTCTTGTGACTGCGGCCAACAAAAAAACGCTCACCTTCACGGTCGCACGCACCGCAAGCTATCCCGTCAACGTATCAAATATCCAGGCGCTCAAGGAGATCTTCGGCCCCACAACGGAGCACCACCTGAACCTGATTACCTGTAGCGGCACATGGACTGGTCAGGGCTATGACCGACGCCTGGTAGTCTTTACCAACCAGGCGTCGTAAAAGTCTCCGCTCCCTGGCAGCGCTACTCGGCTTGCTGCTTCTTAGGAAAATGCGCTAATACCCGTAATCGCCTGACCAATGATGAGGGTGTGGATATCGTCCGTCCCCTCATAGGTGAAGACCGACTCCAGATTATTCATATGACGGCTGATGGGATATTCCAGCGTGATCCCATTGGCTCCCAGGACTGAACGCGCTTCGCGAGCCGTTTTCAGAGCCTCGCGCACATTGTTGCGTTTGGCAACGGAGATCTGTACGGGATGCAATAGTCCCTCGTCTTTCAAGCGACCAAGCTGCAAAGCCAGCAATTGCGCCTTGACTAATTCTGTCGCCATGATGGCCAGTTTCTGCTGCACGAGTTGAAAGCTGGCGATGGGGCGCTTGAACTGGATGCGCGATTTGGCATAATCTAGCGCGATCTCATAGCAGGTGCGAGCTGCCCCGGCTGCCCCCCACGCGATACCATAGCGAGCCTCGTCCAAACAGGAGAGCGGCCCGCGCATGCCACGCACATTCGGTAGCATATTCGCAGCCGGAATGCGGCAATCCTCAAAATGCAGCTCTGAAGTGACGGAGGCACGCAAAGAGAGTTTGTGATGGATGTTACTGGTAGTAAAGCCTGGCGTGCCACGCTCGACTAAAAAGCCGCGAATGCCCTCCTCGGCACGCGCCCAGACAACGGCAACATCGGCAATGCTACCATTGGTGATCCACATTTTCGTGCCATTCAAAATATACGAATCGCCATCGCGCCGCGCATTTGTCCGCATACTGCCAGCATCGCTGCCAAAATCAGGCTCCGTCAAGCCGAAGCAGCCAATCACTTCCCCGCGTGCCATAGGCGGAAGCCAGCGCTGCTTCTGCTCATCAGAGCCAAAAGCATAAATAGGAAACATCGCCAGCGAGCCTTGCACCGAGACAAACGAGCGTATCCCGCTATCACCAGCCTCCAACTCCTGACAGGCCAGCCCATAGCAGACCGCGCTTAACCCGGAACAACCGTAGCCATCCAGGTGCATGCCCAGCAGACCCAAACCGGCAATCTCAGGGATCAACTCGCGTGGAAAGGTACCGGCCTCGAAATGCTCACCGATAATCGGCAACACACGCTCGTGAACAAACTTATGGACGGTATCACGCACCATGCGCTCTTCCTCAGAAAGGAGGTGATCGATGTTATACAGGTCGGTGGCTGACGGTACCTGCGGATGACGTTCAACGGGTGTATGTGCCATAAAATAGATTCCCCTTTGTCATACTTGCTTGCTTGATCTTATCAAATATGGGATACTCCTCGCTGAACATCCCTCTTTAAGTAGCTATTATACTCCAGATTCGCCTTTGCTTGCTGATAGCATGCCTGCTATCAAGCATAGGATGCAAGCCTTTCCCCACCCATAGATCGCTATATGTATGCAACACATGCCCTCCTTATTCGTAATGTTATATGTATAAATGGAAGTAGTAAACCTGAGCTTGATAGAAAGGAGGTCCGATGCCAAAAGCTCGCAAGCAGCGATACACCAAATCACGCTTGAGCAAATATCTCTCGCAAATACGCAAACGCTACTTTCGCCCCAAAAGACGATCTCGTAAACAAGCGACACGTTTCAATATGCCCCTCCTTTACCTGGCATTATGTATCGCTGTTGCGGGTTTCTTGCTCATCAAGCTTAGCGAGACGTATAATCGCTCTCTCCCTCCTTCTTCCCAAAATTACACTGTTGTTGGCAAACCTTCTATCAGCGCCGATTTCATTAATCGCGTCCTGGAGCATTACCACTCGCCAGCCAGCGGTAAGGGACAGTCATTATATGATGATGGCCTTCAGTACGGCATCGATCCGGCCTACGCCCTGGCTTTTTTTATGCACGAAAGCACGTTTGGTACCAGAGGCGTGGCCACGGTAACACGTTCGTTGGGCAACATCCGAGCCACTCCAGGCCATCCCCAATACCAGGGATATCGTCTTTATCATAGCTGGGAAGAGGGTTTTGAAGATTGGTACCGCTTGATCGCTAACCAGTACGTCAACCAGTGGGGATTAGCAACCATCGACCAGATCATCCCAGTCTACGCTCCCAGTTCGGACAACAACGACGAAGCCCTCTATATCCACACGATTAAACTGGCGGTCAATCGTTGGCGCAGCGGCGCGATAGAAGCATAAAAACAAAATAGATTGACCATTATCCCCAAAACGTGTAATATAAAAGGGTGCTAGCTGTTTTACAAAACCTGGTAAGCCTGTCTCCCAAGTCAGACTTCCGTATTCATAAAAGAAATTATGACATTTTCATCTTTTTGGAACACCATCGCACAACCTATTATCGGCCTTGCCCCTATGGATGGCGTCACCGATGCTCCATGCCGCACAATGCATGGATTGCATGGACGCCCCGATGTTGTGCTCACCGAATTCACCAACGTTGAGGGGCTATGGCGCGGCAGCGATAGAATCTTCCGCGACTTTCTCTACACTCCAGCTGAACGCCCTGTTGTGGCACAAATCTTCGGCTGTCGCCCGGAGTACTTCTATAAAGCGGCCCATGTCGTTTGCGAGCTTGGCTTCGATGGGGTCGATATTAATATGGGCTGTCCGGCTCCGTCAATCGCGAGCAAAGGCGGTGGCGCGGCCCTTATTCGCATGCCTGATACAGCCAAAGCGATTATTCGGGCGACCCAGCAGGGTGTGCGCGATTGGGCCAATGGGCAGACACTGGAAGATTTGGAGATGGAGCCGCAGCGCATTGAGCGGATTCGTCAGATGAATGAAGAGCGTGCTCGCATCTGGGGCGATACCTCGCAGGTTGAAAGACACCTGCTCCCGGTCTCCGTTAAAACGCGCCTGGGGTACGACTCTATCGTCATCACCGACTGGGTCAAAGATCTGTTGGAGCTGGAACCGGCGAATATCTCCATTCATGGACGTACGCTGGCGCAACGCTATAAAGGTGAGGCAAACTGGGAAGCCATCGCGGCAGCAGCTGAAATCGTGCGCCAGACCGACACGCTCATCCTGGGCAATGGAGACATTCACGACCTTTACCAGGCAGCTCAACGCATCCATCAAACAGGAGTGAACGGCGTACTCATAGGACGAGCCAGCTTTGGCAACCCGTGGCTATTCCAGCAGCGGGAGGAAATGAAGCAAAAGCTACGTGCGGGGATCATCCCTCAGCCCGAAAATATGGCTGTGTCCATTCCCAGCCGAGAAGAGCGTTTGCAGATGGCCCTTGAACATGCACGCGTCCATGCAAAGCTCAAAGGCGAAGACCACTTTGTGGAGTTGCGTAAACATATGGGCTGGTATCTGGGGCACTTTCCGGGCGCGAAACGCGTGCGCAACGAATTGGTGCGGATCAACAGCCTCGCCGATGTTGAGCGCATTATTCACACGGCACTGGAGCAACCAGAAGCGTTCGGCGATGAAGAAGAGCGAGAAACCCCTGCCGAGGATCTCCACGACCCCGAACTCGATTTGTCTTGTGCCTGCTAATCAACACGCATCCTTGCAGCTTCGCAGCAAAAGAATACATGTAATCTGTAGCATTGACGGTTGCCCAGAGCAGGAGAAGGAAGGGATTATTAAACGTGCATCCAGCCTCAAAGAAGGGTGATTAAACCAGCACCTCCTCAATATCGCCAACCAGTTTCTGAATCTCTCGCAAACGATGTTCAGCAAGTTCCACATTTTCCAATGCCTGGGCTAAAATACGGGCCTCCAAAGAGGGATAGGACTCGGCAATTTCCGGGTCGATAGAACCAACAAGCTCTAAAGCTCGGCTCAGATTGTTTTCCTGGGTCGCAGTTGACATGGCTTGTTACCCCTCCAGATGTAAAGATGCAGGATGCAGCTAATGGGACAGTCGAAGTCCGGCTTCTTGCCGGAATACACGTACGCTCAGGAAAGCTTGTCTATTGCTCATTACGTTAAACAATCAGCATAAGTTACAGACTACAGGGCACAATAGCAAATCTATCCTTCGCATCTACGTTTATATTACTCCAGATGTACAAAAATCCCAACATGAGGATACCAACATTCCTATCTCAAGCATCTGACGTACCGCCCAGGCTCCTCGTCTCACCGAGCAGCAAGGCGATGATAACATTCCTCAGTATCACCGCCCTATGCTCCTCTATCTCGATGGTGCTATCCTAACACGACCCAGTTATTGCACAGTTACTGTCAAATTCATTCCAGGGTGAATGATGCAGTACAAATGAAATGTGCCAGCGGTTGCGAATGGTCCTACGGAATGTTGGTCGCTTCCCTGAAACTGCACCTGCACAGTGGGAGCGCCCGCCTCCTTACTCGGTTGAGCCGTGCCGTTATTCCAGGTACCATTTTGAATAATATGAGGCACGGTAGAATCATCAATCAGCAGAAGACTGCCTCCCTTGCTGATTGTCACCGTGCCCTTCACAAAGTTTGCGTCATTCATATGGACTTCAGTACCACCACTAGCGCCACCAGTATTCCCTCCCTGGGTAGTTGTCGTGGCAGTTGCAGCTGCCGTCGGAGTGCTGCCAGAACTGCTGCCGGTATTCCCTCCCTGAGTGCTGGTAGTGCTAGTGGCATTGGCCGAACCGGTAGGTGCTTCTGTTCGGGAGCAGGCGGCGAAAAAAATACTCATCAGCGCGACTACTGTCACGGCCAACATCAACAACTTTACAGATTTGTGCTGCATATCCTAAAAATCACCTCTCTATGTCTTACCCTTTGTTTTGCCCCGTTCATGTGCTTGATATAACGCATAGATAAGAACGGAATGCTGTAGAGAAACTACACAGCAATGCATAGTCCCTCCATATTCTACCTTATAGCATAAAGGCTATGGCAACCCTCTGCAAATAGGGCAAGCACAGGATATATTGTGAGGTAAACACCTGATTTTCACACAGGTGCTTTTCTCTGCGGTTCCCTCCATCGTTTGTGATACAACCATGCTCAACAGAGTGGTTTATTTGTTCTTCTCTGTTCGTCTCCGTCGTCGAATTACCAAATTTGTAATCATAAGTATCCGAATTATATAGCCACGTATTAGCCTTTTTGAGAGACTTGACTTATCATCCAGCCTCATCGTAAATACTCTTGCCTATTCCATCATAAGTGCTGGCAACATGCTCATAAATTTTTCCTCCCAGCATGTTTAGCTCTTGAAGGTATGGACTGGGCAGTTCT
>DASTZT010000675.1:0-4546 GCA_035764225.1 Ktedonobacteraceae bacterium | reverse complement strand
CGGGTGAACGTGCGGCTCCGCTCTTTGTTCAGCTCTTGCAGCTCGTCATCGTTTAGCTCAATAGGCTCGGCATCGAGTATTGTACACAGCCGTTGCACCAAAGACTTGGAGAGGGTCGCGCTCATAAACACGAAGCGTGTCAGGCCCTGAAGCAGGCGCAGCAGTTCCAGGCAGGTGGTGAATGCGCCCGTGTAGCTTCTGCCATCTTCGGAAACGGGGTAGAGATGCGGTTCATCCAGGATCAGGTAGGAGCTACAGATGGCCCCCACATTGAGATTCGCCTTCCGACTATCAAGGCCGTAGGGAATGCCCAGCGCACCGGATAGCATCTGATCAATGGTGCAGGCGGTGATCATTGACTCGAAGGCTGGATCTTCCGGCGACTCGCCCGTTTGAATGGAGATCAGCCCACGATTGATACGCTGGTAAGCCGTATCAGCCTCGCGGAACAGTTCAGGGTTCAACTCCTGATAGAGTTCATTGCAGGTGGTATGAAATTGCGTTGCCAGCACGCGCATCGGGACGACATAGAGCGCTTTCTCTGGCAACAGCCCATATTTTCCCGCCTTATTATGCCAGAATGGCAGGATAGCCCCGCGCGTTTTGCCGCCTCCGGTCGGGACGATCAGAATGACATTGCGGCCCTGCATGAGCGCCTCAAGCAGACGCTCTTGATAGGGATAGGGGGTGAACATGGTCTATGACTCCTTCGCCCTAAAGAGGGTATCGTCAAATTTTATGGGGTTGCGCGGCTTAGCAGGTGTCAGTTGATAGTTCTCGACCATCTGCCGGACGTGGATAAGCATGCGTTCGCGCAACGCGGCAGGCTCCAGCACTTCGCAATCGCCTCCCCAGCCGCGAATCCACGGCTCTATTTCCAGCGTCTCGCCGATAATGGCTGTCCATTCGCAGCCATCGCGCGTCAACATCAGCTCCTGCGAAGGATGCCAGCGCGTTTCGCGTACGCGAGGTGTGACAGCAGCAGAGAAGCGCAATCGGACCTTTACCGGCTCCTCGTCGCCATACATCACACCCCACGCCTGTTGCAGCATCTCCGGCCCCTTAAACTTCTCGGAAACGGTAAAAGGTTCAGAGGTCAATTCGGCCTGCTGAATGCGCTCCAGCTTATAGGTGCGAATATCGTTGACCACGCTGCTATAGCCTATTGCATACTTGGTGCGACCGATGGCCGAGGGTTCCAGCAGATACGGGTCAAAAAAGCACTCGAAGCTTTTGCGCGATGGTGGCGAGTAAGAGAGACGTACGCGGCGCTGCGTGACCCAGCCGCTAGCCAGAACCTGAAAAATGTGAGACATATCGCGCAACTGCTCATTCGGGTGTTCCATAAACAGCAGGGCATCCAGCAGCGTCTGTTGTCGTTCCTTCAGCGAAGCAGGCAAAGCTTCGACCAGCTTCTTGAGCGCCATCGTAACATGCCAGTTTTGCTCATCCTGCGTCTGTGAGAGCAGGCGGCCAGCCAGATATAGACTCACCGCCTCAGGATAGCTCAGCGACAATTCGAGATGCGGAATAGTTGCGCCTTCCGGCAGTATCCAGACATGCCCATCTTTCGTAACAGGCAGAAGTCCTGCGCCGCTCAACTCGTTGAGATACTTGCCAGCCGTATCCTCATTGATCCCAAGCATATCAGCGATCTCGCGTGTGCGATACCCCCGGCGTGTATTTTGAAACAGGCGAATAATATGGAAGAGGCGTTGAAGCTTCTTCATGCCATCAGTATTCATCCAAGTACCTCTCTAAACGTGATGAGCATAGTATAACGGCGCGATTCCGCTAAACCATCGGAAAAAATATGAGAAATCTCTGAAAAAGATATGAAAACATGGAAGGGCACAGAAACTGACGATGTATCGAACGGAAGAGAAATCATTCAATTGATCCTTCACTATCACTTCCACTACCAGTCGGGAAAACTTTAAGAACTGTATGACAATTATATACGTTACAGTACTGCAAATGAAACCTTATAGGAAAATCGTCATAGTGATCCACACCCCCCTCAAAAAGGTATCAGAATCGCACGCGTTCGAAAACCTCTCCTATCGTTCTCAAAGGAAGCATAATCAGGGCAAAATCTGCCCTGATTATCTCATCAAATGCCCGTTTATTTTACAGAAGCCGCTTTTATCTTCTCGAAAATCCCCCCCATTTTTGAACAAAAAAAGGTTTTCGAAAACGACAGGGATGTGGTATACTATCGGCAAGGGAAGTAAAAAAATCGGCACGCTGAGCCGCCAAAAAACGGGCCTTGCGTCACCGAAACGATCAAACACCCATCTCCCAGCCCTCACGCCAGCGTCGGCTACAGAGGGCACGATCCGGCAGAGGATACTGAAAGTCCTCCACAGATCCAGAGCCATTCCAAAAGTTGCTATCACGCTACAGAGGGCACGATCCGGCAGAGGATACTGAAAGTCCGAGATATCGCCCCACTTCAGATTGAGGATCTCGCGCTACAGAGGGCACGATCCGGCAGAGGATACTCTCCTGAAAAAGAATCCCGCCAGCAAGGAGAAAAGAAGCAACAGGGTTCCAACCGACTGAGCGCCGTGCATCACTCGGAAGAAGAAGAAGAACCGATGAAGAGAAGCAGGATCGGAAGAGACGTGCCTAGACGGCGTCAGCATGCGCAGGAGTCAGGACCACCCCGTACCCCAGCTGCTCCAGTCGGCGCACCAGGCGTCGCTGCACGGCCTGTCGATCATGTTCATCATAATAATTGGCTCCCAGGTCTTGGTAGTCGGTTTCTTGGGTCATGAGATGGTAGATGATGACCAGGATGCTATGACCCAGGGCAATGGTCGCCTTCTTGGCCCCGCGACGAGCCGCGAGGCGACGATACTGTGCCGAGAGGTAGGTGTCTTTGGAGTGGGCGGCGGCCTGGGCGGCTTCGGTGAGGGCCGAGCGTAGCCAGCGATTGGCCGAGCGAATGGTTCCTTGCTTGCGTTTGCCCGCGCTCTCATGGTTGCCCGGACACATCCCAGCCCAGGAAGCGAGGTGCTTGGCGGAGGGGAAGGGGTCCATGCGCACTCCCAGTTCGGCCAGCAGGATCTCGGCCAGGCGCAGGCCAATGCCAGGAATGGTCTGTAATCGGTCCAGCAGCCCTTGATGGGGTTGGAGTTGCTGGGTGATGGAGGCCGAGAGATGGGCGATGGCCTCGTCGAGGCCGTCGATGAGGACGAGATACTCTTGCAGGAGCAGGACATGATGAGGCTGCAACTGGGTCTGTAAGGCGGCTTCGAGCAGGCCGCGTTTGCTGCGCAGGCGTCCACGAGCCAACTGAGCCAGCAGATGAGGATCGGTCTGACCAGCCAGGAGCGCGTGCAGAATGGCTTGAGCCGAGACGCCCATCACATCACTGAGGATGGAGGTGAGCTTGAGATGAGCGGTTTCCAGAACCTGGTGGATGCGTTGGACCAGACGCCCCCGCTCCTGGACCAGGCGAGTACGGGAGCGGGTCAGTTCGCGCAGATGGCGTTGCCAGGGGTCGGGAACGAAGCTGGGACGCAACAAGCCGTGTTGGAGGAGTTGGGCAATCCATTCAGCATCTTTGAGGTCCGTCTTCCTCCCCGGAACGGCTTTGATATGCTGGGCATTGACGAGCAGGAGGGTGAAGTGGCCTTCGAGGACCTCATAGATGGGTTTCCAGTAGACCCCGGTGGACTCGAGGGCAACATGGGTAACGTGGAAGGAGAGCAGCCAGTCGTAGGCATCTTGCAAGCCAGCGGGAAGCGTGGGAAAAGAGCGTACTTGCTTGAGGGCAGGGCGGTTGGGTTGAGCCAGCAGGACGCACAGGACAATGGTCTTCTTGTGAACATCGATCCCAGCGCAACAATCGTGTACAATATCCATAGCTCCATCCTTTCGGTGATATGCAACCAACAGAAGGAACCCAGGAGTCATGGGATGCGCTGGGGAGTCAAAAGCTCTCCTGCGTGCTTCCCTCTTGCGAAGGAGCGACAATGGGTGGTACTTGGGCGCATCCAGCGTCACACTGAAAGACCGGCTCGCGGCTCGACAGTATCCTCGACCTCTGACATGGCTCCTGGCCTGTTCACAGTGTAGCACGTTGGCCTTTTTCATGTCGGGTGGTGAACCCGCGTTCATGCTTCACTGAAAAGGTGATGCTGGGAAATAGACCCGGTCTGTGGATAGGCCTATTCGGTCTATAAACAAGAGAAACATGCCGCTCAATCCCTCCTGCCCCTATCAGAGCCGGATTACGATCTGTTAACGCGGCACTCACGCTCTCGTCTGGCTAGGAGTACCATCACCTGAGTGATTTAGAAAAGTATATTTCTGTCCCTACCTGTCTTTGTCCAGCATTGTGGATGCGAAAAGCCAGGGATCTTTAGACATGCGTTGGCGCAGTTTGGTCTCAACGTGCGCGGGAGCTTTTTTGATGTATGCTCTCGCTTGCTCATCACCAGGCGCTCTGAGGCCGTGCAAGTATTTTTGCGCATTATCAACCGTAAACTTCATTGTGGGATCAGCAATATCCGCAAATTTTGCTTTGTCTGTGGTA
>DASTZT010000674.1:0-5832 GCA_035764225.1 Ktedonobacteraceae bacterium | reverse complement strand
GAATATTGTGCGCCATATTGTCGCCCTGGTGGCTGCATCATTTTGCCCAAAAAAGGCGACCTTGTCGAGGAGTTGGCGCAGGGAAAACACGCAGCCGTACAGCTTGGGGCTGCATTGCAAGCCGATGTGCCGGTAATGCTGCCGGGCCTGGCTGATGGCCGTCGTTTGCTCGTCTGGCAACAGCAAAAGCCTTGTCCAGCTCAGTTCCCTCGTAGTGGAGCGGCGATGGCGAAAAAGCCGCTTGGCTAAGATAGACAACGACTATCGGATCTGTTGCTTTTTGCTTCTGGCTTGCGTTATAGTGATGGAAGAATAGATGCGTTTACTTTTTTAAAAAGAGCGAGATGATATGATAAACTCTCTTTCCTGTACCGTATGTGGCACGCTCAACCCATCACAAGCTGCGTTTTGCAATAGCTGTGGGCAACCTTTCCAGCAGACGGCAGCCTCACTTATCTCTTCTGACAATACTCTCCTCAATGACCGCTATCGTGTCCTTGAACAACTGGGGCAGGGAGGGTTCGGTAGCGTGTATAAGGCCGCTGATACGAGCTTTGGTGGTCGTCTGGTAGCCATCAAGGAGATGGAACAGCGAGGACTTACTCCCCAGCAAATTGTAGAGGCGACGACTGATTTCAAACGCGAAGCCCTGCTGCTCGCTCACCTGCGTCATCCCCACCTGCCTCGCATCTACGACCATTTTAATGATGCTGGCCGTTGGTATCTGGTGATGGACTACATCGAAGGCGAGACCCTGGAAGATTATCAGCAAAAAATGGCAGCCGATCCGCGTACCGGAAAGCGGCAGCTTCCAATTGGAGAGGTGTTGGAGATAGGGGTGCAGCTCTGTGCGGTGTTGGACTATCTGCATACGCGCCAACCGCCCGTGATCTTCCGTGATCTCAAACCCGCCAATGTCATGCGCACTGCCGACAAGCACCTCTATCTGATTGATTTTGGCATCGCCCGCCATTTCAAGCAGGGGCAGAGCAAAGATACCATGCCGCTTGGCTCTCCAGGCTACGCGGCTCCAGAGCAATATGGACAGGCCCAGACGACCCCTCGTGCCGATATTTACGGCCTGGGAGTCACGCTGCACCAATTGCTAACCGGAGACGACCCTTTTTATATGCCATTTCGGCTGCTTCCCATTCAAGCTGCCAATCAACAAGCTACTGAGCTTGGCGCACTCGTTAAACGCATGACCGCCATCGACGAGAGCGACCGACCAGCAACTATTGCGCTGGTCAGGCAAGAGCTACAACAGATCGCGCACCAGCAAAATAATAAGCGCATATGGACCGTGCCAGAGGTAGATGCCATGAGCACGCTATCCTCAGACAGTGTCTCTCCAACGGCCTTATCACAGCAACAGCAGCAAATGCAACAAGTCTTCGCTGAGCAAGAGCAGGAAAAATCATCCGGGCCGGACTCCTCACGCCGCAGGTTCTTAGTAGGGGGGCTGGCCGGGTTAGGTGTTGTAGCAAGCCTTGCCGCCTGGCAATGGTTTACTCACCCCAGATCACAGCAAGCACTTCCCCGCAAAGTGCAGGTACAACCTCCGCAGAAAGCCTTACAGGGAACCGACGCGCAGCTCATCTATCGTGGGCATACCGGTGAAGTAACCTCTGCTTCCTGGTCGCCCGATGGCAGACGCATTGCTTCCTCAGGCGTTGACGGAACCGTGCAGGTGTGGGATGGTTTCACAGGGAAACAGCTATTGAGCTATCGTGGTCAGGGAGGGGCCGTAACCCAGGCTATCTGGTCGCCCGATGGCACAAAAATTATCTCTGGCAGCATATCTGGAACCGTGCAGGAGTGGCTGGCATCGACAGGTGAGGCTCTTTTCACCTATCATACCAGGCCAGCTTATACCAATGACATGGCCTGGTCGCCCGATGGCAAATATTTTGCTATTGGGGTAACTGGACCGGGATCAGGAGTAGCTGGTCCTCCCCAAAAAACGGATCTGGTACAGGTCTGGGATGTAACCTCACACGCAATGATGCATGCATACGCAAGTTTCGCTCCCGAAGGCATCGCATGGTCGCCCGATAGCAAACGTCTTGCCGTGAACTCGACATTCGGTGAGACAACCATCATCGATAGTGTGACTGGCGACGATTCTATTACTCACGGCGGCTTTGGTAACTCAATGCGCAGTGTTGCCTGGTCGCCTGATGGGAAATATGTGGCCTCTGCCAGCGACAATGGCACGATCCATGTCTGGGAGCCAGCAAACTCAACGCAGCCCCTTTACATCTTTGGCACTGCCAATAATGGATCTATGTCTGCGGTATCGTGGTCGCCCGACGGAAAACGCATTGCATCCGGCAGTGCTGATGGCAGCGTCCAGGTCTGGGACGCCTTCACCGGAGAGCATCTTACCGTCTACAGAGGCCATAGCGATAGTGTTACCAGTGTGCAGTGGTCGCCGGATGGTCGCTTGATCCTCTCCAGCAGTAATGATGGCACCGTGCTTATCTGGCGTGCGCCTTAAAAACTGCTGCAAAAATACCGTGTGCCTATCAACGCTCACGGTTGCTGAATATAGCTCAGCAAGAGCTGGTCGGTAATCTGCTCAATGGGGGCGCGATCATCGGTGAAAACGATCCCGTTGTCGGCATGGCCCTGAGCAACGGTGGGCGAAACCTCGCTAGCTACCTGTCCCATGACGCTTGTTGGATCGAATTGGGCAAGATTTGACTTGAACGTGTCTAGAGAAGTGCGTTGCATCGTGGCCATGACCTCGGTATTGAAGGTGCCAGGGACATTGAACACATAGACGCTAGGGAAGACCTGGCTCATAGTATTGACAAAGGCCTGCACTAGCCTGAAATCATGCGTGGTGTGGCCTGTATTCAGCGCCACAACTCCTGTCGGGGATAGATGCGAGCGAATCTCACTAAAAAATTCGCGGGTTGTGAGCTGGAATGGAATATATGGCTGCTGGAAAGCATCAATCGCGACAACGTCATATTGTGCGTGTGTGGTAGCCATAAAGGTGCGCCCATCCTCGGTGTAGACATGCAGATTAGGCTCGTTCATATTAAAGTACTTGCGTCCGATATCGACAATCTGGGGATCGATCTCTACGCCGTCTATCGGTACGGGGCCATAGACTTGTGTGAACTGATGAGCGATGGTTCCTGCTGCCAGGCCAATAATGCCAACGCGATGGAGTTGTTGCGGCTGAAAACCCTGGTTAAAGTATGGAGCTGCCAGGAAATAATCCCAATACCAGCCCGTCAAAACTCTATTGGGATCGGGATAGTAGATAGAATGGATGGCCTGCCCCTCGTTGAGGATCAGTAGCCGGGAGCCGTCGGGTTGCTGCGTCACCTGGATGTAATTGTAAAGCGATTCCTTCTCGTACTGCAAATAGGGGATCTCTTTCAGCGGCCCTAGTGGCAGAACTAGCAAAATCAGAGCGATAGCAAAAGCTGGTCGCCAGCGCAGGCGCAACCCCCATAAAGATGCGGCAAAAAGCACCGTCCCAAAAATAAGCAAGGTGCGACGGACGCCAAAAGTTGGGATCAGCCAGAGCACCGGCAGGAACGCACCCAGGATACTGCCAAAGGTCGAAATAGCATAGAGCGAGCCGCTAACCCGACCGCTTTGCGTCAACTCTTTTGTCAGCAGGCGAATAGCGAACGGAGAGACAAGACCGAGCAGGGTAACGGGAACGGCAAAAAGCAGGATGGTGCCAATCAGAGAGCTAAGGAAAATGCTCACCGATACTTGAGCGATGCCGGTAATAGACCAGTTCAGAATGCTCTGGCTGACGAAAGGGATCACCAGAATAGACAGCCCGGCTATCGAAGTAATCGCGCAAAGGATTTTTTCCGAGGGGTTGCGATCAGCGAGACGGCCACCAAAGAAGTAGCCAACGGTAAGATAGATCAAGATCAGGCCAATCAAGTTGGCCCAGATGAACAACGATGTACCGAAATAAGCTCCCAGCAGTCGGGAGGCGCTCATCTCCAATGCCAACGAGGTCATGCCGCTGACAAATACCAGAGCGATGAGAAAATATTTTTTCATAATTTACTGTGCGCCTTGCAAGAATTGGAACTTACCAAGCATGTTTACAAAGAACTGAGCATTAATGGCATCAAACTGCTCATCGGGAGCCTGTAGCTCGATAATATACGCTTTGCCCTGGTGGACCGTCGCGTAGACCTGGACACGCTCCTTCTGCGTGTCTGTTTGATAAGATGCTACCGCTGTAACCCAGGTTTCTCCGCTAATTGTGGCGGTTGAAGTAGCGGCGGGGGGCGTATAGCCTTGTTGTGAAGCGAAGTTTGTTTGCAGATCATCCGCCGCCAATGCGTCTGCCGAAGCCGTGGTTGGGCCGAGGGCTTTAAACGCAGCATATTGGTCCGTCTGATCTGGATTGGCGAATTGAATGCCTGTGGCATTAGTTACCGCGCCTGGTTGCCAGTTCTGCGGATATTCTGTGGTGAAACCATCGTTGTTGCAGACTGGGCCACATCCCAGGAAACCGCTATCGGGTGGTGCTGTTGGCACAGCCGTTGGAGAAGGGGTGGGGGTAGGGGCCTGTGTGGGCGTCGGAGAAGGGGTAGGGGCCTGCGTGGGCGTGCTGACCACTGTTGGCTGGTTAGCCTGCTGTGGATTATTTTGACCTTTCATCAAGAAAATCGTCGCAAAGCCAATAACGCCGATCAATACCACTACCAGACAGATGCTGACAACAAGGATTACTGCATTGCCTTGATCTTTGTGCGTCGTCGGTGGTGGTGTAGCTCTGATGCGCATGCTATTGTCGAATCCCGATGTTGGCGTAAAGGGCTGCTGTGGGTAGCTGGACCCTGTAAAGTTGCCTAGCTGCGCTTGCGTTGGGGCGGGAAAATTTTGTTGCGGGGGATACATTGTGGGATAGCTCTGGCCAGGGGGCATAGACATGGCTTCCGTCGCGTCATGATAGAAGCCTGTCTGATGGTTTGGCCCTATCTGGGACTGATTGGCGTGGGACACTTGATCGGGCATGGCTGAAAAACTGGCTTGAGAAGAAAGGTTAGTAGCTTGAGTGCCTGGCATAGTGGGTGGAGGCGAGTCATATGGCGATGACGACGTGTTGGTGGCGTTAGTACTCAGCAATCCGCTACGATGAGGAGTGTTGATCTGCGCTGGTGATTGAGTGATGAGCGTATTTGGGGTGCCACATTGTCCGCAAAATACCTCCTCCTGACTGATCTCGTTTCCACAATTTGGACATCTCATAACGCATCCTCGCTCTAGCTGTGTTGCTTATTGGCCATTATTTAACGCTATATCGGCATACATTATAGCGTATAACTCCGCAAAAACATAGAGGAATACCGCTATTTTCCTATTTCCCGCTCTCTCTGCTCTTCGAACTCTACAAGCGGCTTGCTGGTATCCTCTTCAACATGGATGGCAATGGTGCGAAGCCCTTCTGCATAATGGTGATAGGCAATAATAGCTGCATTTTTGAGGCTTCCCCCCACGCGCTCTCGGAATGCCGCATCAAATGGCCCGCTAATAATCAGCCAGACCCACGGAATCTGCTGTTCTTGATTCACCCGCTGCATATTGTTGCGGTCGGTGGTGCTGGCCTGAGCAAATCCTGTTGGATGACTGTGGTAGACGCCGATAAGCTCCCCCGGAGCGGTTAGTTCGACGTTCAGCAACTCTTCGGGGGCAAATTCAAAGTAGACTGGCGAGTTATAGATATTCTGAAGCGGACGAGCCTCTTCCACAAACCAGTTCCCCTGCTCATCTATATGCCCAATAAATACCCCACATGCCTCAATACCTGGACGTTGACAGATATCTGTCAGCATCGTC
>DASTZT010000673.1:0-3024 GCA_035764225.1 Ktedonobacteraceae bacterium | reverse complement strand
ATAAAAACTATTGCGCGAGGTTTGAATACTGCTATCAGTGAGGGTCACATGCACAACTCGCTCTTGCTGACCTGTAGGCGGTGCCGGTGCCCTGTTTGGATTCTGGGTTTGACCGCCTCCACAGCCCGCGAACAATGTGAGTATGAGTATCAGCAGTAGTGGTAAAAAAATAAAGCGCTTCCTCATATTTTCCCTCCCTTTGACCTGCCAGAAAACACCATCATCTCTCATGGTAGTCGTTTTTCGTTAGAGCCTGGTAAGGAGCTACTCGTCTCACCATAACATTGACGTAAACGTTAATCTTGTGATATACTAGGAACACACCCCTAAATATGATTTTTCATGGTGTATGCTTTCTAAGAGGATGTGGGAAAGAGGCTGCGCAGTGGTTAAGGACAAACCCGAACATATTACAAACGAACAGTTCTATACCATTGAACAAATTGCTACACGTACAGGTCTGACAAAACGCACGTTACGCTATTATGAAGAGGTCGGTCTGCTACCTCCTACAGGCCGAACTGAAGGCAATTATCGTCGTTATACAGAAGATGACCTGCAACGCCTGGAACGCATTAAAAAACTTCGTGACCTGCTGGGCTTCTCTCTGAGCGATATCCGCGCCCTGCTCGACGCAGAGGACGAACGTGGACAGATCAAGGAGGCGTTCAGGCAGGAGACAGAAGCTGCTGCCAAATTGCTCCAGCTAGATCGGGCCGATGAGTTGATCCACCAACAGTTGCAACTGGTCGAACTGAAAATCGACGGGTTGGAGCAGATGCGTGTCGCCCTGCTCAATAAGCTGGAACGACATCGGCAGGTGCGCAAGGATCTAAATACCAAAAACTTATAACAGAATAATTTGATTACTTCAGATAGATATATTTGATTGTTGTCTCTACCAGATAGGATTTTTAGGCCACATGCAAACACTTTCCAATCCAAAACAGGGACTGGCTGTCCCAGAGGCTATTGTTGAGCAGCGTGCAAGGGGCTTCTTGCGTGCGTTTGTCGCATTACGTCATCGTAACTTTAGGCTTTTCTGGGGTGGGCAGCTTATTTCCTTGATCGGAACATGGATGCAGACCACAGGCCAGGCATGGCTTGTGCTGCAATTGACCCATAGCGCCTGGATACTTGGGCTGGTGGGCGCGCTCCAGTTTTTGCCGGTGATGCTGTTCGCCCTCTTCGGCGGCGTGCTGGCAGATCGCTTGCCCAAGCGGAGAGTGCTGCTGTTTACACAGTCTTTTGCGATGACCCAGGCTGCCATACTCTGGATACTGGTCGCGACTGGCACCGTGCAGCTCTGGCATGTGCTGGTGCTGGCTTCCCTGCTCGGACTTACCAGCTCGCTCGATATGCCTACCCGTCAGGCATTCGTCGTTGAGATGGTAGGGCGAGAAGATTTACCCAACGCCATTGCCTTGAACTCGTCAGTATTTAATGTGGCCCGCATCGTTGGCCCCGGACTTGGCGGATTGATTATTGCATGGCTGGGTGAAGCCCCGCTCTTCTTGATGAACGCGATTAGCTTCATTCCAGTCATCATCGGTCTGGCCTTAATTGACTTGAGCCAGTTGCATGCCCAGGCAAAACGCGGACAGAGCCAGACCAATGGCGCGAAACAGAGCACGTTCCAGAGCCTGCGCGAAGGTCTAGCCTACATGGCTCGTACTCCTGCGGTTCTGCTGATTATCGTGGTCATTGGCACCATTTCGCTCTTCGGCATCAACTTTAACGTCGTGCTTCCGCTCTTTGCGACGGATGTCCTGCATTCGGGTCCAACAGGGTTCGGCTTCATTTCCTCGGCCTTTGGCTGCGGTTCGCTGATCTCCGCGCTCTGGTTGGCCTGGGGCAATAAGCGACCCAGCATGTCAGGGATGTTGATTGCGGCCATCTGCTTCGGTATCCTGGAAGCCATTTTCGCGCTCTCGCAAATCTTTGTGCTCTCGCTCGTCTTGATCGCCAGCGTCGGTTTTATGCAGATTGCCTTCTCGGCCACCTCTAACACCACGCTGCAAACGGTGACACCAGACTACCTACGTGGTAGAATAATGAGTGTGTACATGTTGGTTTTTGCGGGTAGCATTCCTCTTGGCAACCTCTTTACCGGCGGGCTAGCCCACTTTTTCGGTGCGCCCATCGCCTTGCTGGCAGGCGCGGGCTTGAGCCTTGCTGCTGCTATTGGAGGATGGCTGTGGCGCGCTCCTGCGGAGAAGAGTATTGCAGAGTCCACATTTATCGAGTAGTCAATGGCGCATCTATCCGCTCACCATTGCCGATCAGCAACAGCATATCGAGCAGAGCGAACGATTGCTGTCTACCATCCAGCCGACCGATCAGCCTGTCCTTTACTGGTCGCAGGCAGAACGGTGCGGGCTGGTATTGGGATTTTCCCAGAAGCCCGATACGCTTAACCCAATGCCGCCCTTGTCGGTGCCGATCTACCACCGACGAGCTGGCGGCACGGCTGTGTTAGTAGGTTCCTCGCTGCTGAGCCTCGATGTAGTCTTGCCAGCAGGGCATCCGTTGATCCTGGCCGATATTGTAGAATCATATCGCTGGTTCGGTGAAGCATGGGTAGCGGCTCTACGCTTGCTAGGCGTCCAGGCGCGTATCGTTCCCCCCAGGGAAGCACACGAGCAACGCGCCCTGCTCAAACAACCCGATACATGCGCGTACGAGGCGCTCATGCACCGCGCCTGCTATGGCACGCTTTCGCCATACGAAGTGGTGGTAGGCAAGCGCAAAGTGGTCGGATTGGATATGATCCGTCGGCGCGTGGGCAGCCTTTTGCAGGCTGGCGTTCTACTCCACTGGGATACCACACTGCTGGCCCAACTGCTGGGGCATACGGAGGAAGAACAGCAGCTTTTAGGCGCGGGATTGCAAGAACGAGCCATCGGACTGGCGGAACTCACTGGACGTATAGTTAAGACAAATGAAATTATTGCTGCATTTGAACAGATTATTGGATCTGAAAAGCTCAATGGATGCGCTTGACATCTGGTTAAGCTTCATCCT
>DASTZT010000672.1:0-7215 GCA_035764225.1 Ktedonobacteraceae bacterium | reverse complement strand
AAACATTTTAGGTCTGAGGTTGTAAGACAGTCTCACGTCGCAAGGAAATGAGGAATATGTCACAGTCGGACGAAAGTGTCCTGTCTAGTCAAGATCGTGCATTCATTGCTGTTAAACAATTTGGTAACACCTTAGCAATTTATAGAGTGCGGCCTGGTTATATTCGCTTTTTATATAGAATTAGTTGGCTGATGATCATAATGAGTATTTTTATTCTGATCATGGGTAGCGTTTGGACGGCACGGGGGTTTCAAGAATTTCAATTTAGCATTCTTTTCATTTCTTTCCTTACGGGTTTGACAGGTCTATTAGTAGGGATATATTGCTTACGGAGTATGGTTCCACAAACTCGTCAGGACCACATTATTGTTTGTGAACAAGGCTTACTTAGGGTAGTCGGGACGAAATGTACTGATGCTGTACGCTGGACAGAAGTTAAGACTGTAGAAAAGGAGTTCTTCAATCAAATTTTTTCTATAGTTTATGCTGCTTCCACCTTCTCCGGTATGAAGACGCTCTCTATTTCTAGTTTATAT
Organism: Ktedonobacteraceae bacterium; assembly: GCA_035764225.1. GTDB lineage: Bacteria > Chloroflexota > Ktedonobacteria > Ktedonobacterales > Ktedonobacteraceae > DASRHT01. The sequence continues at coordinate 6,679 of DASTZT010000672.1, read as the reverse complement.
CATAAATTCGATGAAATTATCGTACGAGTTAAGGAAAATATTGCTTAATGTATACGATATTTAATTCAGCGAAGAAGCTACTAGCACTATTCATGATAAACATAATAGATATACGGGTAATGCTGTATTAGGTATCGATAAATACTGAGAACGGTGGTGTTGCAAAAATAAAACGCATCAGATGTGATGGGATTAAATGATGAGAAGAGAACAGAATGACCATGTAAGCCTCTAGTGGGCTTTGATGAACTATTCCACACATCAAGAGCATGTAATGCTCTTGATAAAAGCAAAGTTAAGTACTTAGAAGAGAGGTCATATATGTCGAATGAGCAGGCGTAATTGAGTCTGTCGAATACCTTCTAACAGTGATTAACCTGCGTACTGAGATCCACAATCGTTTACATTAATTTGGCGAGAATCCAGAGAAAGAGATATCGAGATATGCCCAAACAGCATCGCGTCGTTTTCGTCGGATTATGGTGCCTGCTCGTAATGGTGATTAGTGTAGCTGCCTCCACCGTTTTCATGTTGTTTTTCTATCCTATTGTGCTTGTCTTCTGGTATGTTGGAGTGTTTTTCAATCTCGTCGAGGCGCTGTGCTGGCTGAGCCTGGATCGGCGAAAATCCGCTGATATGCCGAAGAAAGAAAGCCAGGAAAAGCGGTCTAAAACTGAGTACTTCAAACACAGTATCGCTATGTTTCTAGTAGCAATAGTGATGCTTCTGATGGCAGTTGTAGCGACAAAAAGTACGCTCTCTAACCACCTCATTCTGATTTCGCCCTGGAAAGATGGCCTAGCTTCATTGTTGATATGGATGCCTTTCTTGATAAACGCATGCTTTGTCGTCACAACTGTTGTGTCGATACTTTACTTACAAAACTACCTTCGGCTACCCAGTCCCCCGTTATTGGCTCACAGATGAAATGGAGCGAAGAAAACATCATGCCGAGACCACGATGGTCCGCTGATCCTGTTCAACGAGCTTTTTTTGAGGCCTGGATAGATGAGGCTGACATGCCAGATGAGATACGAGAAGAACGGATAGAGGCGTTTCGCACCCGTTGGGGCACATTGGAAAGAGACGCATTTAAGCGAGCTTTGCAAGAAGGGGATGAGGATGATCGGCTGTGTGCGCTCTTTGCATTGGGCTATTTTGCTCCGGCAGGGGTGGAAGGCCTCCTGGTTCCTTTTCTCCATTCTCCTGTGCGCAAAGAACGCTGGGCCAGTGCAATAGTCCTGGGCGAGGGCAGAGACGAGCGAGCGTTTCCCTTCCTGCTCGCCTTGCTTCTGGAAGAGATGGAGTATGTTCCTACTCAGGCCGATCAGTACATGGAGAGCATTGAAGCCGACGACTGGAAGAGAGTACTGGAAATCAATTTCATTTCTCTGTTTTGGGAGCATATGAAAGATCCCACGTTTGCAAGCATGTTCAAACAACAGCAAGAACACCAATCCGAGTATCGATGGTACACGATTCATCGATTAACTATCACGACCTTGCTAGGGAGATGGGGCGATGAGCGAGCCATTCCTCCCCTTCGCCAGGCCCTTGAGCAATGCTGGCAGATAGAAGAGCAAGGAAGACTGCCAGGTGGCTCCTCGGACCTCTGGCATAGCCTGGAGGATGATCTAGCTTATGCGCTTGGCCAGCTCGCAGCCAGCCATCCCTTTGATGACTTGGAACTCCCTGCCCTCGGTCTTCAACTGGCTCGGATGTATTTCGTTTTTGGCCTGTTAAAGATCAACACGCGTACCTTCTATGGTGGAGATCTTCTCAGACTCATATGGGAAGAGGGAATAGACAAGAACCGTGTTGTCACCACCTTACGAGAACGATTCGGCTTGACGGAAGATGAGTCGAACGGTACGATCCGTCTCTTTCAGTTGTGGTATCGGGAACGTGCTGGCATGGAATTGAAGCGGCGTCAGGCAATAGTGCGAAGACTCATAAATTCATGAAGGACAGAATATATGCTTTCACCCAGACTGACAGCCCTAGTAGCCGAGTTGCAATCAATTTCACCCATGCCCGATGATGAGACGTTAAATAAGCTGCCAGATGACAATGATCCTCTGGAAAAGCTTCAACACATTCTTACCACCTTGAGAAAGGAGCTTCAATCGCACTATCCTGTAGAATTGATTCCTTTCTTCTTGAATGTTTTTGGAGTGGGAGATGGGAATGGAGTATTTTGGAGCATGCTCCATTTGATAGAGCAATGTCCACATTTAGAAGATGCGTATCCTTTGATTCAGCAGGCAACGAAGAGCGCAAATGCAGGCACCAGGAAATGGTGTTGTTTCCTGTTAGGTCGCCGTCGTCAAAAAGAAGATGAACCATTTCTTGTTGCTCGATTACAAGATGAGATCGCTCAAGTAAGAGCAGCCGCTCTTGTGAGCATTATTATGTTATCTCAGCACTATACCATGAAACATCACTTACCACTAATAGAGCCATTGCTCCAAGATAAAGATAAGGAGGTATCAGCTACGGCATCAGATGCGTGGGAGATGCTGAATCCGCAAAGGAATTAATACCATATCTCCAATCTTCACAACGCTTTACAGCAGGAAGCATTCATGATATAATAGATGCAACAATCAAAGAGACAACAACAACGCTTATGCGAGACATGTCCCTTCTCAACGATACACAGAGAAGAACACAACGGCTGAGAGTGCTCTTATCGGGAAGTAGTGGATACCCCTCGCTAGCCTATACTGAGTCAGTAAAGTATACGTTTTAGCCACGTTACAGGCTACAAAAGTACCTTTCTTTTTACTAGAGATAGTGAGAGAAATGGAAGCTGGGTGGAACCACGGAGAGCATTATGGCCTTTTCGTCCCAACGGGGATGGAAAGGTTTTTTTGTTGTTGTCAACAAGAGCGCAAAGGAGGATTTTTCAATGTCGGTGGAAGTAGAACTGGAAGAATCGGTCAATTATACGCCGGTTCAGCGCATGCGTCATTCCGCAGCGCACGTTATGGCGGAGGCCGTGCAGGAGTTGTTTCCTGATGCTCGTTTTGCTATCGGGCCTGCTATCGAAGATGGTTTTTATTATGATTTCGATCTCCCCCGCGCCCTTACTCCTGATGATCTGCCAGAGATAGAGGCGCGTATGCAGCGTATCGTGAGCGAGAAGTACCCCTTCTTGCGAGATCGCTGGCCGCGAGAGAAGGCGTTAGAGTACTTCGGCAACAAAGGGCAGAATTATAAAGTAGAGATTATCGAGAATTTGCCCGATGCCGAGGTTGGTATCTACCAGCAGGGCAATTTTCTTGATCTCTGCCGTGGCCCGCACGTTGAGAATACGGGGCAGATCGGTCCTTTCAAGCTGATGCGCGTCGCCGGTGCGTACTGGCGCGGTGATGAGCGTCGTCCAATGTTGCAGCGCATCTACGGCACGGCCTGGTTCACGCAGGAAGAACTCGATCAATACCTGTGGCGGCTGGAAGAAGCTATGAAGCGCGATCACCGCAAGCTGGGGCGCGAATTGAAGCTTTTCGTGCTCAGCGAAGATGTGTGCGCGGGTGTGCCGATGTTCCTGCCGCGTGGTGAGATGCTGCGTTACCTGATGGAGAATTACGTCCGACAGACGCAGGAGAAGTATGGTTATCAGCACGTCTGGACCTCGCACCTGGGCAAGGTGCGCCTCTATAAAACGTCGAAGCACTGGTTTACGTACCGCGAGAATATGTTCCCGATTATGAAGGGCGAACAGGAGCAATCGGAAGATGATGCTTATATCCTCAAACCGATGAACTGTCCGCATCATATCCTGTTGTACAAATCTCAGATGCATAGCTACCGCGAGCTGCCCGTGCGCTACGCCGAGTTTGCCACGCTCTATCGCTATGAGAAGGCGGGTACGCTGACGGGCCTGGCTCGCGTGCGTAGCGTCACGCAGGATGATGCCCATGTCTTCTTGCTGCCCGATCAGATTCAGCAGGAGTTTAATAACGCGGTCAATCTCACGCTGGAAGTGTTCGAGACATATGGCTTAACGGACTACTATGTGCGCCTTTCTCTGCGCGATCCGCAGAAGAAAGAGGAGTACATTGGGAGCGACGAGGTGTGGGAAAACGCGGAAGCCGCGCTGCGCAACGCCGTTGAGAGTAAAGGTCTGAAGTATGAAGTTGGCATTGGCGAGGCTGCCTTCTATGGTCCCAAAGTGGACTTTATGGTTCACGATGCTCTGGGTCGTGAATGGCAGTGTTCGACGGTCCAGCTCGACTTCAACCAGCCGGAGAACTTCGAGCTTGAATACATCGGTGAGGATGGGCAGGCACATCGACCTGTGATGATTCACCGCGCGGTTACGGGTTCGACGGAACGCTTCATGGCGCTCTTGATCGAGCATTTCGCGGGCGCATTCCCGGTCTGGCTGGCTCCGTTGCAGGCTATGATTATTCCCATTGCCGACCGCCACTACGAGTACGCCGCCAAAGTGCTGAAGGCGCTCGAAGCTGCGGGCGTGCGAGCTGAGATCGATATGCGGGGCGAGCGAATGAACGCCAAGATCCGCGATGCCCAGTTGCAGAAGATCCCGTATATGCTGGTCGTTGGCGACAAAGAGGCCGCCGCAGACGCCGTCTCGGTCCGTTTGCGCACGAATGTGGACCTCAAATCGATGCCGCTCACGCAGTTCATCGAACGCATCTCGGAGATTATCAAAACGAAGAGCCAGGATCTGTAGTCAATCCGATGTGTACTGTGCTAAGCGGGGTCCAGGGGCAGCAGCCTCTGGTGGGGCGCGGGGTATCCCCGATTGCTCCATTTTCTCATTGTTGATGGGAGCTTCCCTGATTAAGAAGGGTGGCAACAAAAAGCCTGAAAGAGGAGGGCGTTGGGGATACAATCCTTGCCGCCTTCCTCTTCCAGGTTCAGTCGAGAGGCAAACCGATAGGGACGAGGTGGGTCTGCTAATCCAGGTACTTGTAAGCTGGCAGAGTCAGAAACTCCACAAACTGGTTACTGGTCACGATCTCGTCGAGAATTTTGGAGGCCGTCTCGAATTTACGGGTGGCAAATGTCTGCGCTCCAATGCCTGCCTTGATTTTCTCTAATTCTTCACCCATCAACTGGCGGAACAGCTCAACCGTTACTTTGCGCCCATCGTCAAGCACGCCTTTGGGATGGTGAATCCATTGCCAGATCTGGGAGCGGGCAATCTCGACTGTGGCGGCATCTTCCATCAGGTTGAAGATGGGAACGCAGCCAGTGCCGCGCAGCCACGATTCCAGATATTGCACTCCCACGCTGATATTGTTGCGCAACCCGCCCTCAGTAATCGTGCCCTCTGGCACTTTTAGCAGGTCGGCGGCAGTGGCGTGAACGTCTTCGCGTTTCTTGTCGATCTGGTTGGGCGTCTTCATCACGGCGTCGAACTCTTCCATCGCAATAGGCACCAGGCCGGGATGAGCCACCCAGGTACCATCGTGGCCGTCGGTGGCCTCGCGCCGCTTATCGACTCGCACGCGTGAAAGTGCCTCTTCGTTGGCTTTGGGATCGTTCTTAATCGGGATCTGGGCCGCCATACCTCCCATAGCGGGTGCGTTGCGACGATGGCAGGTTTTGACCGTGAGCTGCGTATACGAGCGCATAAAGTGCGTGGTCATCGTCACCTGTGCCCTGTCAGGGAAGATAAATTCCGGCAGGTTGCGGAACTTCTTAATCGCGCTAAAGATATAGTCCCAGCGCCCGCAGTTCAGGCCCGCCGAGTGCTCGCGCAACTCGTAGAGGATCTCGTCCATCTCGAAGGTCGCCAGGATCGTCTCGATCAGCACGGTGGCCTTGATTGTTCCCTGAGGAATGCCAAGTTCGTTTTGCGCCATCACAAATATGTCGTTCCAGAGGCGAGCTTCCAGGTGGCTTTCTAGCTTGGGCAGATAGAAGTATGGTCCGGTCCCGTTGGCCAGCAACTGCCTGACGTTGTGGAAGAAAAATAGCCCGAAATCAAAGATGCCGCCAGAGATTGGCTTACCATCGATCAGTACATGCTTCTCGTCAAGATGCCAGCCGCGCGGGCGCACCAGCATAACGGCAGTCTGCTCATTCAGTCGATAGGCTTTGCCCTCAGGGCTGGTAAACGTAATGGTGCGACGGACCGCATCACGCACATTGATCTGCCCTTCAACGGTTGCTTCCCAGGTGGGAGAGTGGGCATCTTCAAAGTCCGCCATGAAGACCTTTGCCCCCGAATTGAGCGCATTGATAACCATCTTGCGGTCCACCGGTCCGGTGATCTCCACCCGACGATCTTGTAAATCAGCGGGAATGGGTGCAATCGTCCACGCTTGCTGGCGGATATGCTCGGTTTCCGGCAGAAAATCGGGCAGCTTACCCGCATCGATCTCAGCCTGACGCTGCACTCGCTTTTGCAGCAGTTCTTGACGGCGTGCATCGAATGAGCGGGCAAGATTTGCGACAAAACTCAGTGCGGCGGGAGTCAATATTTCCGCAAATTCAGGGGTAATAGGAGCTTTGATCTCGATCCCCTCTGCAAATTGAGTGGTGACAGGGTTAGTAGCCATTGCTTGATACTTCCTTTCGCTACAGGAAAGACACAATTTCCACACCTGCTATTGTCGCATATGCCCTGGATCGGTAGCAAACCATCGCCCTCTATGAGCAACTCTCCCTTCAAAAGGAGGCAAGCCTTCGTACGGACTCG
>DASTZT010000671.1:0-2983 GCA_035764225.1 Ktedonobacteraceae bacterium | reverse complement strand
GACGAGACGGAACAGTCACCACTGGCAATTCTTCATCATCACCTCGAACAGGCCCTCCAACTCAACACGATTGAAATGGCGCTGGCCAATATTCCTCTTGAGGCCATGCGGACCGATGTCGTTCCCCATCTTGAAAGCCTGGCGCACTGGTATGAGCGAGAGAGCGAGACGCTCTGGGATATGCCGAGCGCTTATGCCGACGATCAGAGCAAAGATGGACAGACAGGCAATCAGGTGCGGGCTGAGACATTTCTGCTTGCGCCCGAAATTGGGCTGCGCGGACGCCTCGACCTCTTCTGGCAGCAATCTGGACGACAGCGTTTGCTGGAACTAAAAACAGGCGGTGCCAGCGGAGATCTACCACAGCGAGCACATCGCTGGCAGGTCTATGGCTACCATGCCCTGCTCACCGTGCGCCGCGATTCCCATATGAAGAGGGCAATGGCGACCCTCCTCTATAGCGGCACCCCAGGAAGCGCACAGGCGTTCGGCATACCTGCCACCATTCGCGAGATTCAGCGAGTGAATGAGACGCGCAACAGGCTTGTTCTAGGCAGAATCACGGGCAAGCCTCCCGCACCGCCAGGACCATCGCGCTGCACTAAATGCGCGATGCTCACACAATGTCAACACGTCTCCTCCCTTCTCCAATGGCAGCCACCAGAGCCTGATCCGGCGCAACCAGTCGGGCAGCTCGCACCCGAAACAAGTGAAAAGAGCACAGGAGCGAGGTTAGCCCTGCTAGATGGAGACCGCGACCTTTTCGCACGCTATTATCAATTATTACAGGACGAAGGTCGAGCGGGCGAACAACAGCAGGCGCTGCTCTGGAAAACGCCTATGGCCCGGCGGATCGAGCAGGGAACGGCCATTAGCGGCTTAAAGCTCCTGGGTGAGCCAGTCGAGAGCAAAGATGGTTGGGAACAGACATTTTCTTGCCACAATACCTCTGAACTACGCGAGGGAGACGAGATTCTACTCAGCACACACGATCCCATTAGCGGAGAAGTTGTCACTGGCACCATCCTTGCCATCAGTTCTGAACAGGTCACCGTCTGGACGCGTGAGACCATCGCTCATCCTACCCTGATTGATCGCTATGATAACGATCTGGTCCATGTGCGCACGCTGCAAAATCTCTTACGCTGGTTGGAGACCGAGCCTCACCTGCGCGACCTTGTTGCGGGCCGCATCCGTCCGCGCTTTATCGCTAAAAGCAGTGCCGGACGTACAGATTTTAATGCTGAGCAGAATCTCGCGGTTGAACGCGCATTGCAGATGCAGGATTACCTCTTGATCCAGGGACCACCCGGCACTGGCAAAACTAGCGTTATCGCCGAAATCGTCAAACAGCTCAGTCTGCAAGGCCAGCGCGTGCTGCTGGCAGCCTTTACCAATCAGGCCGTTGACAACATGCTCAAGCGCCTCGAAAAAGAAGGCTTGCACGATTATGTGCGCCTGGGAAGCGAGCGTAGCATTGATGATGCCATCAAACACCGCCATTTTAAACAGCTTATCAGCGCCCTGGCCTCCCCATCAGCGCAGGATCAGGCTCCAACAGCACTGCCAACGTATAATCCTGAGCTTATCCGCGACTTATTACAAACCATGCCGGTGATCGCCAGCACAACAGCCACATGGTCATCAGACAAATATATCCCTCAGGGAGAGCACCTTGAGGCTCTGGGGCTTCATTTCGATGTCGCGATCATCGACGAAGCGGGACAGCTCACCATGCCTGCGATCCTGGGTGCGTTGCGTTTCGCCAAACGTTTTATCCTCGTCGGCGATGAAAAACAGCTCCCGCCACTGGTTTTGAGCAAAGACGCGGCGGCAAAAGGACTCGCGGATTCGCTTTTCAGCTCCCTAAAGCGCCTTGATAATGACTATATGAATAATCACCCGATGGAGATCAGCGCGTGCGTTTCTTTGCGCACGCAGTACCGCATGAACCAGTGGATATCAAATTTCTCCTCCACCGTTTTCTATGAGAAAAAGCTGATCGCCCACGAATCGGTCGCCCATCGCAAACTTTCCTTAAGCAAGCGTCCTTCTGGTCAGGAACAGATAGAGCATATCAAGCAAGCGGTTGACCCGCTATTCCCCCTAGTCTTCCTGGATGTGCGCGATGAGCAGGCCGACGCGAGAGAGAAAATCAGCAATGCCGAGGCGCGTATGATCCGTCAGATCATTGCCGAGTTGCTAGCACGCGGTATCGGGCAGCAGGATATTGGTATTATCGCCCCCTATCGCGCCCAGGTAGCAACCATCCGCCGCCATCTTTTCAGCCATGCCCCGGAAAGTGGTTGGCAGGCCCTACCAACCACTTCACCGCTCAGCGTGGACACGGTTGACCGCTTCCAGGGTGGCGAACGCATGGTCATTATTCTTTCACTTGCCACCATACAGGAGCCTGAGGTGGGGAGTCAGAGACGAGAATTTCTTGTCAACCCCAATCGGCTCAATGTGGCACTGACGCGAGCGCAACGCAAGCTCATCGTCGTCGGCTCCGTAGCCGCGCTCGAACATCTCACTATTTTCAGTCGGCTGGTGACTTATTGCCGCAGCATGAAAACCCTGATTAGCTGCCAGGAGCCGCAAGCAACCAGACGCTAAACAAGAGCTAATCTGGAGTGAGAGCTACCTGCACTGTTGAGAATAAAGTACACATATCCTGGTATGGTAGATTGAGCGACGGCAGCTCAACAGGCAGCGGCGTATGTTGCTCAGCAGGCAGAACATGTAACCCTTGCAGAATAGCCTCCGCCGCATGGGGCAAGCTCGCCGTCACGATGAATGGGCCATCGGCCTCATGGTAGTGATTGCGCAGCTGATCCAGGCCCAGTCCGGTCAGCACCAGGATACATTGCACTCCGGCGGCAAGGCCAGCGCGGATATCCGTGATGCTATCGCCGACAAAGACTGCATCGGTTAAATCAAGGTTCAACTCCTGGCATGCACGCAAGAGCATCCCTGGTTGCGG
>DASTZT010000670.1:0-11014 GCA_035764225.1 Ktedonobacteraceae bacterium | reverse complement strand
AACCGCCCCAGGGCAAGCGCGAGGCCCCTTCCCAACCCCACACCTCCCCTTGCCCCTACGCCTCCGGCCCAACATTATAGATACCGCCAGGATTTGTTTTGGGAAAGATGCGACGTGGGGGATTCGGTAGGGGCAAGGGGCGGGGGGAGGCGGTGAGGGGGCCTCGCGCTTGCCCTGCCGTGGGTATACCGGCTCATCATTGACACCCCGCTACCCTACCTCCTAGAATAAATATAGGGTTTTATATATAAAGGGAGAAGCTTATGCAAAATAACGATACAACTACATTAAGTCTGGCGAACATTCTGGACTCGCCCGAAAATATCGCTAACCCTTATCCAATTTATCATCAGTTACGGGCAGCCGATCCAGTACACTGGGATGAGCGGGCGGGCGGCTGGACGGTGACGCGGCATGCCGATGTCATCGCGGGAATGCGTGATGCGCGATTCTCCACCGGAGGATTTGCGCTGGACGAGTCGATGTTTCCCGAAGAGTTACGCCCCACGATTGGTCCCGCGGCCCGCGCTCTGAGTCACCAGATGCTCTTTCTCGATCCACCCGATCATACCCGTCTCCGTAGCCTGGCCGCCAGAGCTTTCACTCCTCGCGTGGTCGAGGCGATGCGTTCGCGCATCGAAAATATCGTTAATGAAATCCTCGACGCGGCTCTGGCAAAGGGTGGAATGGATGCTATAGCTGAATTCGCCTATCCTTTGCCCGCCATTGTGATCGCGGAAATACTGGGCGTGCCGCCGGAGGATCGCGACAAGTTTACCGAGTGGACAGGGAGCTTCGGCACACTGCTTGGCGCGACTGAGCTGACGCCAGAGATCATTATCCAGTCTTTACAGGGCGTTTCCGAATTTATTGAGTACTTCCGGCAGATTATCCAACAACATCGCACTCACCCCAAAAACGATCTGATGCAGGAGATGATCGCGGCTGAAGAGCAGGGCGACAGGCTGTCGGAAGAAGAGCTGCTGGCGAACTGCGTCCTGTTGCTGGCGGCTGGGCATGGAACGACAACGCATCTGCTTGGCAACGGTTTGTTAGCTTTGATGCGTAACCCGGAGCAACTTCAGATTTTACAGCGCGATCCTGCGATTACATCCACCGCCGTCAATGAGTTGCTGCGTTACGATAGCCCAGTGCAGTTGACTTCGCGCCGCGCCACTGTCGATCTAGAGCTTGGGGGCAAGCAAGTTAGCGCGGGGCAGGAAGTGTTTTTCGTGCTGGGAGCGGCGAATAGAGATCCTGAGCAGTTCCCCAACCCGGATCAGCTTGATCTGCGCCGCCAGAAGAACCCGCTGCTCTCGTTCGGTCACGGCATCCACTTCTGTCTGGGTGCGCCGCTCGCCCGGTTGGAGGGTGAGATCGCTTTTAGCACATTTATGCGCCGCATCCCTTCATTTCACCTCGACGAACCCGTGACGTTACAATGGTCGCAAAGTCTGGTCTTCAGAGGATTAGGATCGCTGCCGATTGTATTTAAATAGATCGGAGCTTCCATCGATCATGGTCCACAATCATGGCCCAGGCTCCTCACCCCTGGGCCGTGGTTGCCTTGATAGCCATCAATTATGGCAAAAGCCAAAAAAGCCTTGATTTTTGCGCGAAAATAGTGTATAATTAACTACGTAAATCATCCTCATAGGAGAAACAGCGCGTGATAACCTTCGTCTAAAATGTACCAGTTTGATAGCACTCAACCGTCTTTCAACGGTCGCTTTTCATGATGTTCCACATCATGGAGATATGCTACGGTACATGGTGGAGAAGGTTTTATGATTTTTGGCGGCACGCGCCCCATTCCAATTATCCCAAGCTTAAGCTGCTTTACACCTCTCCACCTACCTCTATCTGCTGGTCATAGTCAACAGAAATTATATAAATCCGATGTACAAGTTTTGTCCGCCGCCTACGGCGGCGAGCGGGAGAGAAAAATGGGGACAATTCGCTAGATCGCGACGTACCCTAAACCCCGCCAGGGGCTCCGCCCCTGGACCCCACTCACAACAACTTACGCATGGCATTGTACAACAAGCAAAAAGGAGCCAGGTTTGTCAGAAAATTATTCTCCTGGTAGAGATACCAATCAAGATAAGCCCATGCAGGGGCTATTGGCCGAAGCGCCGTTACGCGCCATTCTGGTTGGCGTAGACATGCCCGGTACCGATTGGCCCATAGAGGAGTCGCTGGACGAGCTGGCGCAATTAGCCACAACGGCAGGAGTGGTATGCGTTGATCGCATCATTCAACGCCTGGTTCATCCTCATCCTGCCACTGTGCTCGGTTCGGGCAAGGTGCAGGAACTGGCGGACCTTATCCGTTTCCACGACTGCGATGCCGTCATCTTCGATCTGGAGCTAAAGCCTGGACAACATCGCAATCTGGAGAAAGAGCTGGAGGTGCAGGTGCTTGATCGTACCGCGCTGATCTTGATCATTTTCGGTCAGCGTGCTCGCACCCGCGAAGGCCGCTTGCAGGTTGAATTAGCCCAGGTCGAGTACGATCTCCCGCGCCTGACTCGCCAGTGGTCGCACCTTTCGCGCCAGCGCGGCGGCACACAGCAGCGCGGCGAAGGTGAGCAACAGATCGAGGTTGACCGCCGCTTGCTCCGTCGCCAGAAAGATCAACTGCTGGAAGATTTAGAGCAGGTACGCGCTCAACGGCAACAGCATCGCGACCGACGCAAACATACGGGAGCGCCAGTAGTCGCGCTGGTCGGCTATACCAACGCAGGCAAGTCCACTCTGCTCAATCAGCTCGCAGGCACTCAGACGTTGGCCGAGGATAAGCTCTTCGCCACCCTCGATCCAACCACTCGCCGCGTCAGGCTAGCAGGCGGGCAGGAGCTTCTCCTGACCGACACCGTCGGCTTTGTGCAACGGCTCCCCACCACGCTTGTTGCGGCTTTCCGCGCCACGCTGGAAGAAGTGGCAGAGACCGATCTGCTGCTGCACGTCGTCGATGCCTCGCATCCCCATGTGCATCGCCAGATTGAGGCCGTCGAGCAGGTGCTAGAAGAGATTGGCGCGGGCGGATTGCCCACCGTAGTGGCTCTGAACAAGATCGATCTGCTACCCAGCGACCTGCCGCTTCAGCTCAACGGACTGGCAGTTAACTTGCCATCCGTCAAAGTATCCGCCGCTCAGGGTAGCAATATTGACGCTTTGCTTCGCTGCATTAGCGAAACGCTGGTACAGCAGTTTGTGGCGCTCGACGTGCTTATCCCCTATAATCGTGGTGATCTGGTGGCGCAATTCCATCAGTTCGGCACCATTGCATGCGAGGAGTACGAAGAAGCTGGCACCCACCTGCGCGGCCACATGCCATCGAATCATAGTGGGCCATTGCTGGCATTTCAATTGGCTACTCAGAAGAGAACGCAGGCATAAGTTCACACAGTGCGCTCACTTTAGAGCAAACAAAAGGGCCGATTAGTGACTGCCCTTTTGTTTGCTCACACAGACAATTCATACCTAGCCATCGAGCGTGCTAATATCGCCTACTGGCTCACCCAGCTCTTTGGCACGGATCACACGGCGCATGATCTTGCCAGAGCGCGTCTTGGGCAGGCTTGGCGAGAACTCGAGTTCATCGGGCACAGCCAGCGCGCCCACAGTATTGCGCACATGCAGCTTTAGCTCTTTCTCCAGTTCATCGGAAGCTGTAAAGCCATTTTTGAGAATGACAAAGACCTTCACATGCTCGCCCTTCACCGGATCGGGCTTGCCAATGGCGGCAGCCTCAGCAATGGCAGGATGGCTGACCAGACTCGATTCGATCTCCATCGAACCCAGGCGGTGACCGCTGACCTTAATCACATCGTCCACACGGCCCTGGATGCGGAAGTAGCCCTGCTTATCAATGGTGGCCGCATCGCCTGCAAAGTAGACATCGGGAATAGTATCCCAGTAGGTGATGTAGCGAGCTGGATCGCCGTAAATCGTGCGCATCTGGCTGGGCCAGGGATGGCGCACCACCAGGAAACCGCCCTTTTCGGAACCGACAGAATTGCCGTTCCTGTCAACCACATCGGCCTCGATAGTTGGCAATGGCTGCGTCGCGCTGCCAGGTTTGAGCGGGGTAGCAATGGTTGGGCTAATCAGGATCATGCCCGTCTCGGTCTGCCACCATGTATCCATAATCGGCAGTGCATCGTGCCCGATGTTCTTGCGATACCAGATCCAGGCTTCGGGATTGATTGGTTCACCAACGGAACCTAGCAGGCGGAGACTGGAAAGATCATGCTTGGCGGGCCACTCCTCACCGAAGCGCATCAGGCCACGAATAGCGGTCGGAGAGGTATAGATGATCGAGACTTTGAACTTCTCGACGATGCTCCAGAAGCGATCTGGAGCGGGATACGTTGGCGTGCCCTCAAACATGATACTGGTAGCACCATTCATCATAGGACCATAGATGATATAGCTGTGGCCCGTCACCCAGCCAATATCTGCGGTACACCAGAAGATATCGTTATCTTTGAGATCAAAGACAAATTTGGTTGTGGTATAAACACCCACCCCATAGCCAGCGTGAATGTGAACAACGCCCTTCGGCTTACCGGTGCTGCCGCTGGTGTAGAGGATGTAGAGCAGATCCTCGCTATCCATCGGCTCGCAGGGTACAACCACATCTTCGGGGATATCAGCCAGCAGATCGTCCAGGTAGATATCGCGACCCGCCTGCATTGCAACATCATTGCCGAGTCGCCTCGCAACCACAACTTTCTCGATAGTGGGCGTCTCCGCCACAGCCTCGTCGGTGATCTTCTTCAGCTCGATCAGCTTGCCAGCGCGATAGTTGCCATCAGCCGTAATCACCGCTTTGGCCTCGGCATCAATAATGCGGTCGCGCAAGGCACTGGCCGCGAAGCCGCCAAAAACGACGGTGTGAATCGCGCCCAGCCTGGCAACGGCCAGCACCGCCGCGATCTGTTCGGGAATGGCTGGCATGTAGATCGCGACGCGGTCGCCCTTTTTTATCCCCAGATTTTGCAAGCCCTTCGCGAACCGATTGGTGAGCACAAACAATTGCTCATAGGTCAGCGTGCGCGTCGAGCCGTCGTCTCCCTCCCAGTAGAAAGCCACTTTGGAACGGACAGGCGTGTCCATGTGACGATCAAGGCAGTTATAGACGATGTTGAATTTTCCCCCGGTGAACCACTTGAAGAAAGGCTTATCCGTCCACTCAAAGGTGGTTTTCCAGGGTTCAAACCAGTGGAGCTGCTTCGCCATGTCATTCCAGAACTCAAAGCGGTTCTCCAGCGACCACTTGTGAAAGGCTTGATAGTCATCAAAGCCTTTCGATTTCATGTAGGCGGTGATGTTGGCGTTCTGCACCATGTCACTGGAGGGGGGAAAAATACGCTCTTCATTAAGAATAGTGTCGGTGTTTTCAAAGAGGTTACTCATAAAACAATCCTCCTGATCTGACAATACACTGTTACAGCGTGCAAGTCTTGCGAAATACCGCGCATTGGAAGTAAAAGACCTTCAGGTACCAGGAACGTCACGTCAGCACCTGAAGGCCGTGGTAATAGAACAAAGTTTTTCGCGAGAACGATTAACTAGTCACGGGGCCACACAGGCAGGGCAAACATGCTCTTGGCGCTACTCAAAACTCCCGCCAGAGCAGTATACCAGGCGATCAGGGCAGTGATAATACCAAGCCAGCCACCGATCATGGCAAAGATCGTTCCTCCCCCTAGCTCTCCGATAGCGAGCGCAAGGAAGGTCAGGGTAAGGAAAAAGAAAAGGGCGATGAGAGCCAGATTAATCCTCAGCGAGCCGAGGAACATGAGGAACGTGAAGATTGTCCATCCCAGAAGAAAGATTCCTGCGGCAGGATGGAAAACATTGGCTTTGGTCAATGCATCCAGCACACCAGTCCCAGGAAGCAGAATGGTCCCGTAGGCCAACCAGAAAGCGCCAAACGAGGAGAATGCGGTGGCACCAAAGGTATTGCCTGCACGGAACTCCCACATCCCGGCGAGCAGTTGCGCGAGACCTCCATAGAAGAGTGCCAGTCCTACAACGATGTTTCCTCCTTGCCCTTGAGGGATCAGAAAACCCGCGTTGACGCAACTGAGAACGAAAGTAGTGAGTGCGAAGGCGCTGAGTCCGAGAGGAGCAGGATTTGCGCCGGACGATGCCGCCGATTCGGCGCGTGCGTTTTCTGCTGCGAGTTGAGCCATTTGAAGTTCCCACCTTTCCTTAAACGGTCAGCAATACGTGTACTTTTTTGATTGCGTACGTGGCGACTACTATGTCTTGCCGGTATGCTCTGCCTATGGCAAGCCTTGCGTGCTGCCAGGTAGGATCGGTTTTCCAACTATTTGTAGATAGCTGTCAACCTTGCTCTGTGAGGCGCTTAAAAGGGACGTTACTTCTGGGGAAACCGCACTACAAAGAACGATCTGTCTGTAAATCGATCTTCCTCCTTTCTACATGAAGTTATACATAGTATAACATAAAAATTCTTTTGATGAAGTGGCTTGATCCAAAGCACCTGTCGCCTTGCTCCGCGCAAATTTCCTCGTCCAGATCCAATAAAAAAAGTCCCGACACAAAAGTTGTGTCGGGACTTGCGCCAACGCTCTTAAACAGATCGGCCCGTAACGTCGTATGGAGCGCTATCGATACCCCAACACGTAATCCGCGTGGGAAACACCCGAATAAACTCCTGGTCAAAGCCTGGTCTCAGTTGTTCCCCTCCGGTGGAGAACGTCTCGGCTGGTCCACGTACCTCTATCCCGCGTTGTTTGCCATCCGGTCCCAGACCATCTACGACAAAAGCGACATATTTTCGCCGGGCCGCGTCGCGGAACTTTTTGCTTTTCCCCATACCAAAACCACCGATATCAATCGCGTCGAACTCGGCATTGTACCAGAAACCCACCGGCACGACATGAGGTTCCCCTTTGGAATTAACCGTTGCTAGCCGTCCTATTTGCTGGCTCTTGAGATATGCTATTTCCCCTACGGTGAACTTGCTCATACGTGTAACCCCTTCACTCTAAATCTAAAATAGTGTGGTAGAGATAGGGCTAGAGCGTCAGCCCTATCTCCTCAGCGTATTGCTACGCTGGAATTGACTTTACCTGTCGGTAACAGCTTTTTTAGGCCCAACGACCTTATTAGCCAGTCGCCCGACACGCTCAATTTCGATCTCCACCAGGTCGCCTTCGCGCATAAATATAGGAGGGTTCTGGATAAAACCTACGCCAGAAGGCGTCCCCGTGGCAATAATGTCACCCGGCACCAGGGTCATGATTGAACTGACGAACTCGATAGCCTTTGCCACCGAAAAGATCATCTTCGAGGTATTGCCATGCTGCCGCTCCTGACCATTTAAGCGTGTAATCACCTCAAGGTTTTGCGGATCAGGGATCTCCGATGCCGGGACGATGCCCGGTCCCATTGGCGCGAATGTGTCGAGAGCTTTGCCTGCGGTCCATTGAGGAGTACGCATCTGCAAATCTCTGGCGGAGACATCATTCATGATGGTATAGCCCGCCACATAGCTCAGAGCATCCTTTTCCGTCACATCCTTGCAAGTTCTTCCGATTACTACAGCCAGCTCAGCCTCGTAGTCAATCGCAGTACTATTACGAGGTAAAACGATTGGACTGTAGGGACCGACTAAAGAATTGCGAAATTTAGCGAAAAGTACTGGGACTTCAGGAATGGCCATTTTTGCTTCTGCCGCATGATCGGCATAATTGAGGCCCAGACATACGATCTTGTCGGGATCAGGTACGGGTGGCCCCACTTCAACAGAGTCAAGCGGCACCAGTTCCTGCTTGTCTGCGTCAAAAATACGCCGGGCGTTAGCAAATACGGCCTCTAGCACTGCCGGTCCAGCCTCCAGCAGTTCGCGCACCGTTGGTAGCCTCTCACTATAGCGATTGGCGCTATCAGAGACGGCACTGCCAGCAACCACGTGTCCTTTCTCTTCAACGCCGGTTTTCCACGTCTCCTGGGGATGAGTGCGGTAACTTATTAAGCGCATGATCGATTCTCCTCTCAATGTTACGGTTTCGGCTCTGCTCCTGCTAGCTCCAAAATCGCTAGCACTTGCGGCAAAGCCACACTGGCCCGTTCATTCAGCTCCTGATCGGTAACGCGGCCAATGGGATGCAGGATTTGAGCGAATGGGTAGCCAGCCATACCAAAAGTCTGGGCTGTCATACGAGCAGAAGAGGCAAATTGCTCAGTACAGATCACTGCTGCTGCCTTGCCACGCCGCTCCATCATCAATCCGTCGTGTACACTACACGAACTGCACGACCCTCAATCACCAATCCCGATCAGCGCCACATCGCACTCGGCGGCCATCTGATCGAGCAGAGCTGAGGGCGCGGGCCGATACGCTCCAGCCTTGCGGTAATACTTGACCTGGATAGCCGGATACTGCTCAGCCACTAAGGCGGCCACTTTTTTGAGCAGTTCGCCAGAATTGGGCTTGCTGTTATCTAACAGGCCCAGCGTCTGGATCTGCGCCGGGCGTGCGGCACGCTTCGTCTGCGGAGCCTCAACCTCTAACGTTGGATCGAGAACAATCAGCTTTTCTGACATGGAGTTGCTGCCTTTCGCTGGCATTTGCCAGGATGGTTGGTGTTGACGATGCTCTTCAGAGTTAATCGCAATCAATACAGACGCCAATCGCGCGGGTCACAGGATGCGAGTCACCCGCCGCCCAGGGTGGGACAATGGCGGAGAAGCCACCCGCCTTGCCGCCAGCAGTGACGATCAGCAGTTCTTCGGGTGTGTAGAGATAGCGATAGATTGCGGTAGCATCTTCGGCAGAAATCGCGCTGTCGGGCAGGCCGTTGAGGCGTTTGAATTCGGCGAGAGAACGGGTTGCCCGCTCGTAAATCGCCTGGCGAATTTGTGCCTTCGTCCAACCCTCCTTTTTGAAGATCGTCACATGTTCGGGACAGAGCACCAGCACCCAGCCTCCCCCTCTGTAGAGGGTGCTCATCATACTGTTAATAATGGAACCTACGATCCGTTCGCCTGTGCCACCCACCTGACAATTCACGTAGTGAGGAGCCTCGCCAGCAAAAACGGTAACGGAGCTGACATCGGGCGGCATGCCACGATCTGCCCCTAACGCTTCCCAGGGATTGCCCTCTTCGTCTTCGGCAATACAATAGCTATACTTGCCAGGATGACCCAGGCAAGCTTTGTCAAGCACGTCCGGGACAGCGCCGCCAACATTGATTAACGCCAGCCGAATGGCCCGCCCAATGGTGGCATTCGCCCGCACGCCTGCACCAAAGCAATTGACGCCACTATTGATGTTGAGCTGCTGAGCAACGGGACCACTGACGATCAGCAAAGGAGCTGTGCCACCGGTCGTCGCTGAAATACCATGCAGATTAAACTGATCCTGGCACATGGCTTCGATGGCGGCCACAATGACTGGCATATAGTTCGGCAGACAGCCAGCCATCACCGCGTTGATCGCCACTTTTTCCGCAGTGATGATCCTGTTGCGCGGAGGAATCGTGCCCAGGATATCGGCGGGAAAATGGCCGGAATACTCCAGGAATTCATGAACGCGCTCTGGCGTAGGTGGGACGACGGGCAGCCCATCGGTCCAGCCCTGGCGATAGAAAAACTCCATCGCGTCAGCAGGATCAAGCTCAAAGCGGCGCGAGGTCAAAACGCGCTCACCTTCACTCTGCTCCTGCATAGAGGTCCGTACAGTATCCATCAGGATCTCCTTTTTCTCTGTCTATGACAGCCGCGTTCCCCTTATCATAATACATTTTTACCACATCTTGCATCTCAGATTGCGGTGTATCTGCTGGCAAAGGCTCGCCTGATCGATATGGTAGCTGTCACATTTCATCAACTCCCATCGTGCTTTGATAAGACAATTCCATAGATGATTGAACGTCACCTTTGCTTGTAGAGGATAGAAGAGGACGCACTATGACAACCACACAGCTTGCAACGCGCACAGAACAAAAAGTCAGCCCTAGACGAAAAGATCCACGCCACCCGACTTACATCAACGTCGGTCGGATAGAGCGTTGGCTATCAGCGATTGGAGGTGGGGCGCTGGCCATTTATGGCTTGAGACGACTGGATCTGAAGGGATTGCTGATGGGGCTGGCAGGAGGGGAACTATTCTTCCGTGGCATTAGCGGCCATAGCTACATTTATCAAGCTCTGGATATGACGACCGTTGAAGAAAGTCCCAGCACACGCAAAAGCCTGCCTGGTAAAGGTATCCGCGTGAGCCGTTCCGTGACGATTGAACGATCAGCACAGGATCTCTATCGCTTCTGGCGCGACGTTGAAAACGCTCCGCAGTATATGCTAAACCTTGAATCCGTCACCATCACCGATCCTAGAAAATCCCATTGGGTAGCCCGTCTGCCAGGAGGAAAAACCATCGAATGGAATGCCGAAATCACGGAGGATCAGCCGGGCCGGCTGATTGCCTGGCGCATTAAAGGCAAATCTCTGGTGGGAAGGCAGGGACAGATAGTTTTTGAACCCACTAATAATAAGCGTGGAACGGTTGTCACGACCGAAATCCGCTTCCCCAGGTTACGAGGTGTGCTCGGCAGAATGCTCGCCTACGTGCCGGAGCAGATCGCACACGAGAATTTACGTCGCTTTAAGGAGCTGATGGAGGCTGGCGAGATCGCCACCATTAAAGGACAACCACGAGGCCAGAGAAAAGGATAAAGTGAGAAAGGAAAAGGAGGTAAACGCATGAGAGCTGTTTGCTGGTATGGCAAAAATGATGTGCGGGTCGAGACAACGTCCGATCCTGAAATACTGAACCCTCGTGATGCGATTGTTAAGATAGCAGCGACAACCATTTGTGGCTCCGATCTGCATTTATATGATGGCTATATTCCGACAATGGAACCCGGCGATATTATCGGGCATGAAATTATGGGCGAGGTCGTAGACGTTGGCAAAGAGGTCAGCAATCTAAAAAAAGGAGATCGCGTCGTTGTACCATCGATCATCGCCTG
>DASTZT010000669.1:0-10212 GCA_035764225.1 Ktedonobacteraceae bacterium | reverse complement strand
GCAGCGCCGCTTCCAGGAAGTGATCGTCCGCGAACCTACCGTTGAGGAAACGATTGAGATCCTCAAAGGTATCCGCGAACGTTATGAACAGCACCATCGCCTGGTAATCACAGACGAGGCGCTGAAAGCCGCAACAGAAATGGCTAGCCGCTATATCACTGATCGCTTCATGCCTGACAAAGCCATCGATCTGATCGACGAGGCAGCCAGTCGCGTTCGCATGCAGAACTCGCTCGCTCCCCTCAATCTGAAAGAGGCGATGAAGGGGCTGGAGTCGGTGTTGCGTGAGAAGGAAGCGGCGATCCAGCAACAAGAATACGAACTGGCAGCCGAGCTGCGCGACCGCGAGGTGAAGCTGCGTGATCGGATCGCGAAGCTGGAATCTGGCTGGCACCGCGAGCGCGGAACCGATAAACCAACCGTCGGTGAAGAGGAAATCGCGCAGATCGTCTCCATGTGGACCGGCATCCCGGTGATGCGTATCGCCCAGGAGGAGTCGCAGCGACTGCTCCAGATGGAAGATGCGCTGCATGCTCGTGTGATCGGTCAGAATGAGGCGATTGAGAAGATCTCTCGCGCCGTTCGTCGCGCACGCGCAGGCTTGAAAGATCCCAAACGCCCGATTGGCTCGTTCATCTTTATGGGTCCGACCGGCGTTGGTAAAACCGAACTGGCACGCACATTGGCCGAATTTATGTTCGGTAGCGAAGAGGCCCTGATCAAGATTGACATGTCCGAGTTTATGGAACGCCACGCGGCAGCCCGTCTGGTTGGCGCACCTCCCGGATATGTGGGTTACGAAGAGGGTGGCCAGCTCACCGAGGCCGTGCGCCGCAAGTCCTATAGCGTGATCCTGCTCGACGAGATTGAAAAGGCTCACCCCGATGTCTTCAATATGCTGCTCCAGATCCTTGAGGACGGCAAGTTGACTGACGCGAAGGGACGCACGGTGGACTTCCGCAACACGATCATTATCATGACCTCGAACGTCGGCGCTGCCTTGCTCAACAAGGAAGCTTCGATTGGCTTCAAACAGTCGAAAGACAAAGCCAAAGTGAATCAGGCCGAATACGAGAGCATGAAGAGCAAGGTGCTCGGCGAATTGAAGAATACCTTCAAGCCAGAGTTCCTGAACCGTATTGACGAAGTAATCGTCTTCCATTCCCTGCGTATGGAAGAAATGTACTCTATCGTTGATCTGCTGCTCAACCGAGTACGCAATCAACTGACCGAGCAGCAAATCGAACTGATTGTCCCACAAGCCTCGAAGGACTTCCTGATTGAAAAAGGCTTCGATCCTCAGTATGGTGCTCGCCCACTGCGCCGCACAATCCAGCGCATGGTCGAAGATCCCCTGGCTGAAGGTCTGCTACAAGGCAAGTTCCATCCGGGCGATCTGGTGGAGGCAGTCGTCGAGAACGATGATCTCGTCTTGCAGGTCCGTAATCGTATTGAACAGCTACCTCCTCCCGCTACACCGGAAGCAGCCCTCTCGGCTGGCGGTGAAAGCGGTGGCGGCGAAGTATAAATCAACATAGGGGGCGTGCCAACCACGCCCCCTATTCCTGTCTCATATATCCACACGGACGAATTCAGCCAGGATCAAGTAGATAGTAAGATATTCATGGCAAAGCTACGCACAAAATACATTTGCCAACAATGTGGCGGGGAACACAGTAAGTGGATGGGGAAATGCCCGGACTGCGGCACATGGAACGCTCTTGAAGAGGTTGCTGATGTGCCCCCAAGCCCGACCCAACAACGTCGGCAGGTTCTGCTGGGCCATACACCTTCGGCGCAAGGCACCCAGCTCCCGGTCGTCCTTCCAAACATCAAACCGCTGATGCAACCTCGCATCTCAGTCGGCTTTGCAGAGATGGATCGTGTGCTCGGCGGGGGTCTGGTCGCAGGCTCGCTAATCTTGATTGGCGGTGAGCCAGGCATTGGCAAATCTACGCTGCTCCTTCAGGTATCCGGTTCGATTGCCACCAATTACGGCCCTGTGCTTTACATCTCTGGAGAAGAGTCGATAGAGCAAGTGAAGATGCGTGCCGAACGCCTGGATATTGTTGGTGAGCAGCTCTATTTGCTCGCGGCCATCGAGCTGGACGTGATCGCGGCAGCAGTCCACCAGCTAAAACCAGCACTGGTGATCGTTGATTCGATACAGACGGTCCTTTCTAGCCATCTGACAGCCGCGCCTGGCAGCATTAGCCAGGTACGGGAATGCACCCTGCAACTGATGCAGTTGGCTAAGAGCACCCACATACCCATTTTTATTATCGGACACGTCACTAAAGAAGGGACGGTCGCTGGTCCTAAAGCCCTGGAACACATCGCTGACGCGGTTCTTTACCTGGAAGGCGAGCGCTATCACTCGTATCGCTTGCTGCGTGGCGTGAAAAATCGCTTTGGCCCGACCCACGAAGTAGGAGTGTTTGAGATGCATGGTGAGGGCTTGCTGGAAGTCTCTAATCCATCTGCTGTCTTTCTCGCGGATCGAGCTGCTGGCGCTACCGGCTCCGTTGTGGTGGTCAGTATGGAGGGGACGCGTCCTCTCTTAGTGGAGGTACAGGCTCTGGTCACTCCCAGCAACTTCGGCAATGCCCGCTGCACCGCCAACGGCATTGAGCACAATCGCCTGCTGATGTTGATCGCTGTACTAACCAAGCGCGTCGGCCTGGCAGTAGGAAGTCACGATATCTACACCAACGTGGTGGGAGGCTTTACCCTGGAGGAACCGGCTATTGATCTGGGCGTTGCTGCCGCCATCGCCTCAAGCTATCGGGAAAAACATATCGCGGCTGATATGGCGCTGATTGGCGAGGTCGGCCTCTCCGGCGAACTGCGTGCCGTTAACCGTCTGGCTCTGCGTGTGCGCGAAGCCGCCAAACTCGGCTTTAAACGCTGTATCGTTCCCAGTGCAGGACGCGGAGCGCAGGTACGAGCCGAACTGGAAGAAATCGGCCTTCCAGCCGATTTTAAAATCCTGACCGCCAGTTCCCTTGCGGTAGCACTGGAAATTGCTTTACACTAGTAGGGGCTGGTCTTGCACCTGCCCTGGTAGGTCTCGCATCTGCCTTGATTGGAAGTTCGCTTCCAGGCTTAAACGTCGCGGCAAAGGTAGCAATTACGACTATTGCTTCCTATGTGGGAACCGTGTATACTGCGTATTTGATATGCCACATCAGCTGGCATAGCAGATCTATTGAAAATTTTATAGCTCAATGGGCAAGTTTTGGCAGCAAGTGCAGTGGGCAGGCGACAACATTTTTGGAATTATCATTTTTGTTATTATCACCGACCTTGTCTCACTCTTAGCGCCCGTTGCCCCTTGAACGCTTACGCGCTATATCGCGCACTGCTCTGGAGGAGGCAGGGATGTTTGTGAATACCATCGCTCGTATTGTGGGAGCGCTTGTTGCCATTGGTCTCGTTGCCGTCGCTTTTCTTCTCGGCAATAAGACGCTGCCCCACGCCATTGAATGGATCGTTGCGATTGCCGCCGTTAGTGGCATCATTGCATTTATCGTCACACCGTATATCACTGTCGTGCCGTATATATGGATACGCGACAAAATTCGGGGCGCTGCCGCTAGCGATCTGGTGGCCGCTGCGATTGGCCTGACCATTGGACTTATCATTTCAGCTTTGCTGGCTATTCCGCTGGCGCATTTGCCCGACATCTGGGGCCAGGTGCTGCCTTTTGTGAGCGCGGTTCTTTTTGGCTACCTGGGCGTCGTGATTGCGGTTTTGCGCAAAAATGATATCGCGCACCTTTTTCAATCCACGATCCTGCGACGTGGACGAGAACGCGAACGGGAACGCGAGGAGGAGCGCGAAAAAGATCACGCCCTTCCCCCACCTACTCCGCTTTCGCTCCAAATTCTGCTGGACACCAGCACGATCATCGATGGGCGGATCGCGGACATTAGCCAGACAGGTTTTATCATCGGCACCCTGGTAGTCCCTCGCTTCGTATTGAACGAGCTGCAACGCATCGCCGATTCCGCCGATACCATGCGCCGCAATCGGGGCAGACGCGGCCTGGAGATCTTGAACCGCCTTCAGAAGGACGCTACCGTTCCCATTGAGATCATCGATGCCGATGTTGATGGCATTGCCGATGTCGATGGCAAGCTGGTCAAAATGGCTCGCGATCAACATTGTCCCATCATTACCAACGATTTCAATCTCAACCGCGTGGCGGAACTTCAGGGCGTGAAGGTGCTTAATATCAACGAACTCGCCAATGCCATCAAACCAGTCCTGCTGCCAGGGGAGGATATCCAGATTAAAATTATGCAGGACGGCAAAGAGCTTGGTCAGGGCGTGGGATACCTGGATGATGGCACGATGATCGTGGTAGAGAACGGACGCCAGTTTATGAATATGTCGATTGAGGTCACGGTCACACGCGTGTTGCAAACGGTCGCAGGACGCATGATTTTCGCTCACCCCAGGCAAAGCAATAATATCACGCCTTCACCCCAGTCGTCTTCTAAACAACGACCGGCCTGAATTGAAGGAACTTTCACAAAGGGCACCTGAGAGGTGCCCTATTCTTATTCTCATAGAAGGAGAGCGGTTCCACAAACCGCCGCCGGATACCGAATGCAAGAACGCTCAGCCGTTATTATCGTGGCCGCTGGAAGCAGCCGCCGCATGCAAGGACAGGACAAACTCTGGACACCGCTAGCGGGACGTATCACCCTCGCTCGCACCATTGACGTGTTTGAGGCCTCTCCCCTCATCAGTACGATTGTGCTGGTCATCAACGCGGAACGCCTTGAAGATACCAACAACCTTTGCCGCAATGAACCCTGGCACAAAATAGCTGCCGTTGTTGCTGGAGGCATGCGCCGCCAGGATTCTGTCCACATCGGACTCGATACCCTTGCCGCAGCCGAACCCACCTGTCGCTGGGTAATGATTCACGATGGGGCGCGTCCTCTAATCTCGCCTGCTATTCTGGAAGCTGGCTTGATTAAGGCCCAGGAGCATCAGGCAGCCATTGCCGCCGTTCCGGTGAAAGACACGATCAAGCAGGTGGAGCATGGGCAAATCGGCGCGACCCTCGACCGCTCACAGCTCTGGGCCGTCCAGACGCCGCAGGTTTTTGCTTTTCCACTGATCCACCAGGCTCATCACTCACCCATCGCCAACGACGATATGACTGATGACGCAACGCTGCTTGAACGCCTGGGACATCGTGTGGCCGTTTTTCCCGGCTCCTATAGCAACATTAAGATTACGACGCAAGAAGATTTATTGATTGCTGAAGCCTTATTGCGAGGACAACAACAATGACGATACGTGTTGGTTCCGGCTACGATGTGCATGCCTTCGCTCAGGGCCGCCCCTTGATCCTGGGCGGAGTTACCATTCCCCACGACGCTGGCCTCTCTGGCCATTCTGATGCCGATGCGCTGATCCATGCCGTGGTTGACGCGTTATTGGGAGCCGCGGCGCTGGGCGATATTGGTAGCCACTTCCCTTCCAACGATCCACGCTGGAAAGATCAACCCAGCGCGGTCTTTCTTGATTACGCCTGCGATCTATTATGTCAACACAGATGGCGGATCGGCAATGTCGATGCCACCATTGTTGCTGAGCGCCCAAAACTCGCTCCTTACGTTCAGGCCATGCGTACACATCTAGCGGAACACCTGCACCTGACCATTGAGCAGGTCAGCGTCAAAGCCACCACCACAGACGGCTTAGGCTTCGCTGGCAGACGCGAGGGCATTGCCTGCTACGCGGTCGCGTTAATTGAACGATAGCTTCTCAACAGTAGTTAGTTCGTGATGTGTGATAACGAAAGAGGTAGGTGTTGCCTCAAGAAATGCAGCCCTGAGTGGGGCCGCATTCTTGGTAGGATTGTTCTGGGTTTTGGGCAAGGTAATGTCAGTGAAGCGCAAAAACCTGTAGAGTACTTTGGGTATTGATAGGCTTTCCTGTTAGTGGCGGATTATTGGTGACAGCGAGATATTTGCTATCGCTCGATAACAAGAAACCGACATCAACCCCCTCATAGGATAGAATGAGCTGGCCAGTGAGAGCATCATAGAGTTGCCCAGAATCAGGATTTCTGCCCATCACGGTGAGATATCTGTCGCCGGATAACCAGTTGCTGAACCACGGTTTTCTCGTCAGTCGGATACTGTTTACGATCATCCCTGTCAGAGCGTCTCGGATATCCAATTGCTGGCCGCCATTCTGGAAACAAGCGATATATTGTCCTTTGCCACCAGATATGCTGACTATTGCTGGCCCAAAACTCTGAACATTGGTCAGTGAGAAGGAGTTTATACGCTGGCCCGTCATCGGGTTCCAGAGAGATCCCTGCTGATTGTCTGCGAGCAAAATGCGCGTACCTCCAGCTAACCATGTTGTGATAATAGAGGGGTGAGCTGGGAGATGTTCCTGGATTTGCAAGGTCTGAAGCACTTGCAACGCGCTCGTATCCCGCACGGCAAATGTTCCTGCCTGTGGGTTATAGGTCAGAATGCGTTGTTCGTCGGGGGAAAGCCCACCAAGTCCACCTATGAGTGACATGGTAGGGGTTTCGACAATATTGGCGAGCCGATGACCGGTTTGCGCATTCCACATCTGGAGGGTATTGAACGCGGGGGTATTGGCCGCGCCTGTATCAAGAATAGGAGCGACATTGACCCATTTGTTATCCATTGACCAGGTAAGCATCGCTTCTCCAGACACGCCAAGGGGTTCGCTGCTGAGAATGGTTTGACCTGTCGCAATATTCCAGATATGCAGGTATCCGTCATCTCCAAGAAAAGCGAGAAATTTGCTATCAGAGGAGAAGGCCGCCGAGCTATTGCGGACGTTCACATGAGGAATTTGCTTTACCTGTCCCGTCAGAATGTTTGCCAGCTCCGCTGTTCCTGTCGAGTTCGCTGTGCTGTAAATCGTCATGAACACATATCGCCCATCGGGTGACGTTGTGATGCCATAGGCACCAGGGTTAGGGATGGGAGCACCAATGGTGAGCGTTTGCTCCACCTTCCCGGTGGCAACGTTCCAGACGAGATAGCGACAACTAATGGTTGTGTACTGACACGCCATAAACGTCAGGTAACGCTTATCGGGTGTCCATGTGGGGGATTCGATACGTTCACCAAGCTGACTGGTGTAGCTAAACAGCGGCGTGGGTTTGGTTCCCAGAGTGCTGTGTGTATGTAGAATGGCAGACCAGCCAAGCAGCAAGCTAGCGACAAGTACTGCCGCGAGGCCCACTTCAACCAGGCGGCGGACGCGGTGGCGTAGGGAGTGTTTGGGCTGAAGGGATACAAATGGCTTCTCACGCTCTTCATGTGCAATCACACGTAGAGGCGCTACGTGCTCCGCTAACTCGGTTTCGTCCTCAGGCAGTGGCACTGTTTCATCACATTCCCCAGCAGGTGCAAGCAGAGAAAGCACCTCATATTTTGTCTCTGGAAACAGGCCAAACGCGCTTTGCAGGTCTTCTGCGGCCTGATCCATACGCTGCACGCGCTCCCTGGCGCGTTTGATGAATTGCTGGTGGCTCATCTCTTCAGGCGGCATAATTCTTCACTCCTCAAACTGGCAAAGATTACGTAAAGCGGCGATAGCGGCATGCCAGGCTTTGCGGCCTGGGCCACGACCTCGCCCGCGCCGCAGCTCTGCCCGCTCACACTCTGCCAGGGCTGCCCAGCCGTTAGCCAGAGCGTGCAGACGTTCCGCATCGACAAGCTGTGCATCAGGGTCATATTCTTCAATCAGTAGCTCTTCATCCAGGAGCACGCTGGTCTTCTGACGACGTAGGTGGTCGATGACCTGGTTGCGGCAAATACTCCACAGCCATTTTTCGCCGCTCTCTCGCGACTCGTCGTAGCTCTCGATACGATCCAACAGACGCCAGAAGGTGGTTTGCACGACATCCTCGGCATCTTCGTGAGCCAGGTGGTGACGCCGGGCATACGCGTAAAATGCCCGTCCATAGCGTGGATAGAGCACGTCGAGAGCTTCATCACGCCCCTGCTTCAATTGCAACAGAAGGGTGTGGATGGAGACATCGTTGAGCATCATATAAACTTCCATGGTCGTTTTTTTGCAAAGAGCGTTTCTTGCTCATGCTCTTTTTTCCTCTATGGAGTACTACGGGGCTGCGAGAAAAACCTCGCTCTTGCCAGGAAGTCAGCTCACCTTATGCCAGGAGATGACCCAGTATGCTTCATTTACAGACGAGCCAGGCGATAGGGCCTTAACGCTTCTGGCACAACGCCATCTGTAATCGCGGTCGCTATCAACTGGCCCAGGCGCAGGCCAAAGGGCATGCCGTGTCCTGAGAAGCCGCCAACAAACCAGATGCCTGCATTGTCCGCCACACGGTCAATAATGGGGAGATAATCGGGAGTAAAGGCCATCAATCCGGCCCAGCGCTGGACGACGCGCAGGCTTTTCAATGAGGGAAAGAGTCGCGGGAATATCTGCTCGATAGCCGCCTGTACCTCGCTGGTAGGTCGGCTCTCCCGTATGTCAACATCGCCGTCAGGAGCCGCCTCGCGACACCCTCCCAGCACAATCGTCCCATCAACGGCCTGTTGCCAGTATTCGCCTGTCCTGGAGATGGAGGCGGACATTCCGGTCTGGAATATTGGCGGCATCTGAGCGTATGCCAGCACCTGCCCACGAACAGGCGTAATCAGTCCGGCCAGCATTGGCAAGAGTTCGCTCGTCCAGGCGTTGATCGCGACAACGACGGTAGCCGCGTGCAGCATCCCTTGCGAAGTCAAGATACGCACGCCCTCGCGATCAGACATCAACTGTAACGCCGTCGCCACACAATACTGAGCGCCATGCCGTTGCGCCGCCCTTGCCAACCCCTGAACCAGCTTGGCCGAATGCACCAATCCCTGCTCAGGCGCAAACTTCCCTCCGACAATCTCCGGTCCAAGCGGCGTCTTCACCAATGCTTGCACCTGCTCACGATCAAGCAAAGCAGCCGCAAAACCATCGGCTTGCAACGCCTCAACGCTCTGCCTCATCGCCACAAACTGCTCTCCGCTCAGCGCAAGACTGAGGCTTCCCGGCTCGCGATAATCGCATTCAATCTCTTCTTCCACAAGCAGCTGGCGTAGCAGTTGCCGATTCTCCAACGTCAACGTCATTACCGCTCGCGCCGTTTCATGGCCCAACCGCGCTATGGCTTGTGAATAGGCTTCGGCTGTTCCGGCCACCATAAAGCCGCCATTGCGTCCTGTTGCTCCGTAGGCCAACCTCGTTCGTTCGAGGAGCACGGTTTTTATGCCAGCCTTCGCCAGCCAGTAACTGGTCGCTGTGCCCAACAATCCACCACCAATCACGGCTACATCTATCGTAGGCGGTAGATCAGAAGAAAGGCTCGCAGGCACGACCGTCCGCAGCCAATACGATTCAGGCTCATGCTTATCTTGCGCTGGCGTCGTTCCCACTATTTATCCTTGAACGCCTCGTCTGTTTTGGCCGCCATAATGAAATCGTTGCGGTGCAGCCCGCCAATTTTATGCGTCCACCATGCCACGGTCACTTTACCCCATTCCGTCAGCAAAGCAGGATGATGGCCTTCCTCTTCGGCAAGCTGGCCTATTTTGTTGGTAAAGGCCAGAGCATCAACGAAATTATCAAAGCGGTACACGCGTTCCAGGTGTTTAATGCCATCGTGCTCGGTGACATCCCATTCCGGCACCTGCTGGCGGTATTCCGCCATCTCCTGGTCCGTTACCTTCGGCGCACCAACACGACACACTTCACATTTCATCTCTGTCAGTTCTTCCATTGCTCTCCCCTTCCAGTACTATGATGAGCCGAACTTTCTTCACAAGGGAATGCTAAAATCTGGACAAAAGCTTCCAGTGCTTTCCTATTAGCCTAATGCGTTTCTTCGAGCTTGACCTCTTGCGGCTTTTCTATTGTATCTCCTCGGCCCGTTTCTTGCTCTTTCTTCTCACCCATTTCGGAGGCTACCAGCATCTGGATCGCCTGACGCGAATTGAGAGGAATCTGCGGGAGCTTTGAAATCTGGCCGGTGACTTTCGAAATATCTTCCATTGGTAAATCAGACAGGAGCTTATCCTTGACATCCTTTGCCTGACCAACTCCCCGCCCTGCATTGCGTGCCATTGATTGCAGCGCCTTCGGCCCAAATAACGCCAGGGCTATCGCGGCTACAATCAGTA
This sequence comes from Ktedonobacteraceae bacterium, assembly GCA_035764225.1. Taxonomy (GTDB): domain Bacteria; phylum Chloroflexota; class Ktedonobacteria; order Ktedonobacterales; family Ktedonobacteraceae; genus DASRHT01. The sequence goes on along the minus strand of DASTZT010000669.1, from coordinate 13 downwards.
TATCCACAAGATG
>DASTZT010000668.1:0-5379 GCA_035764225.1 Ktedonobacteraceae bacterium | reverse complement strand
CAGCAAACGCATGATTCGTCTTTGCAGGTGCTGCGACCAGTGCTGTATTTGCTCGGTTGCTATTGCGCTATCCGTCTTGCCCGTGATAGGTGACTCTTGCATCGATACTATCCAATCTTCTGTGCTTACAGGCCGCGCTCGGCTTTGTATGCGCGTAGCCGACGCGTGAATTGCGGGAGTCTGTCCACAGGATGCTCAAGGTGAAAGATCTCGGTCAGTTTGTGCGCCGGAACCTCTGGCCGATCCTGTTTCGCTATCTGCTCAATCTCTTCGTCTGAGAGAAATGGCTTGCCCCCGCCCGTGCTCACGCTGCCAAGTGCCAGCAGTTGACCGTAGAGACGGTGAGGTGTACTGACCAGACTTGCAAGCAGTTCGTGAAAGCGTTCGTGAAACGCCGTATGGTCGGTGGTGAGATAGAGGAGCAGCGCGTCTATTTCGTCGGGCAGCAGCACCTGGAGTTGGTCAGCAAGCGTATCGCAGAGGGCCACATCGACTGCCTTCGTGATCCAGTCTTCGGGCGTGGTATAGCCTTGCAAGATGCCAGCAATGAGCATATGCTGGAGAAAGGTGATGGCCTGAGCGGTTCCCAACTGGCGATAGATACGGATGATTTCGAAGAGTCGCCAGGCGGTCTCGAAAGTTGCCCGGAACGGCGTTTGCTCTTCGAGCCAGGAGATGGTATAGCGCCCGTTCTCATCCGGTTCGATGCCGATATCGCCCCAATAGAGGGTGTTTTGAGCATCGATAGCCTCGCTCAAATGGCTAATGCGCTTTAAGGCTTTGTAGAGCACAATCCCCTGCTCGGCCTCTCGCTGCATACGTGAGGGAGGCAAGATCTCGACGAAGACGAAACGTCGCTTGAGGGCCTCGCTAATCTGGTTGAGGTAGTTGCGGTCAAAGCTATTGAGGGTGCCGATGATGCGAAAGTCCTGCGGAATCGGCAGTTCCGCGCTCCCTCCTTCGATAGCGACGCGCAATACATCATTCCCACCCAGCGCGGTGAGGGCATCGCCCAGCGCAAGATCAATTGGCGCACGGTTAAATTCGTCGATGACGAGCCATTGCCCGCGGAATTCCCGCAATGAGTTGTTTTCCACCTTGCTGGGCGCTTTCACGGGAGTGCGCTGGAGGGCCATACGCCATTCCTGGGGATCATCGCTCTGGGTAGCCCAGTTTTTGCGGATAGCGTTGGTCAGATGACCGTATTGAACGCTATAGGTGACCGTTCCATTCTTGCTCTGCGGCGCGATCCCGCTGATGAGGGTGCGCACGCTCCATTCGTCGGTCGCGGTTACGAGATGGGCTGTGTAGGCCGTTGTTGTTGTCAGCTCTGGTATCTCTGAAGAGTCCAGGGCCAGACCGTCTGAACTGGCAGTGCTTTTCCATAAAATCTCAGGAATAATGCGTGCCAGTTCAGTTTTGCCTGTTCCCGGTGGTCCGGTGAGGATGACGTGTCCGGCGAGCAGGGCATGATAGATACGCCTGACAACCTGCTCATCAATAAGAATGTGGCTCTGCACCTCTGCAATAAGCTGGCTGAGTAGCGGCTCAGGCGTTGCTTTCAGCCGCTCATTGGGAAAAAATACTGTTGCTGGTTGAATCTGCTCTGTTACCTGCTCGTGAGGGAGAGCGTAGGGATTGGGTCTTTCTCGGAGCATGGGTCCATCGGTTGCTGGTTTGATCAGACCTGGGTCTGCGATCTCCTGGATCAGGGTTGTAGCTGGTTCGTTCTTCTCTTTAAGGTCATCGATAAGCCAGTAAAGGAAGTGTTCTACGGCAAGGGATGGAGCATACTGAAAAAACGTTGAGGATTGGATCAGAGCTTGAATGGCTTTTTGAAAGCTTCTGTGCTCTTTTTCGTTACGCACGACAATATTTTTCGTTTTGAAATTGACATCATAGGTGAGACTTAGCCCTCCCGGATCTGGTAATAATCCTGCGCTGATTAAGAGATAGATGCTCAGGGCGGTCCTGAAGTAGTAAATTACTGGAGGATGCTGTGGGTTGAGCCAGAAGGTGAAGAGGGAGAGCATGAAGGCGGCGTTTCCAGGTGACATTGCCTGGTTAAAGCTTTTTCCCGCGTGCTGGAGCCGGTTTTTTTCGTTCTGTAAAAAGTTGTAGAATCTCTCGATGCGTTCACCAAGATTATCCATATTGATGCCTGTCAGTACGGCCCTCAACTCATTTTCAGCAAAAGGACGAAGCTCATCATGGTTTTTTCTCAGCTTATTCAGCTCCATCATGAAGCCCGGCCCTCTGGCTCCCCAAAGTTCGTCATTTGCAAGCAGAGACTGGAGTTGATCGCGAAAATCTTTGAGATTGCGCCGATTCTGGATGAATTCCATCGTGAGTTCTTTGAGGGCTGGAAGTTGCTGCATGCGCTTTTCATCCAGCTCTCTGCTCTTTGCCTGCCTCACCTCATCTGAAAAAAACTTGTTTCGTAGCTGTTCTAAGCTGGTGTCTTTAATAGCAATGCTCATAATATGTTCTTTCTAGAAGTTATTGGATCGGGAAAAACGCCAGATTGTCCCATTTGACGGTGGGGACAAGCAGGGAGCGGTCGAGGTATTTGTTGCCACGCTCGCAGGATGTTTCGGGGATGAACATGCAGGCGTGGCAGGCGGCTTCGTGCAGGGTGCGATCTTCGCGGCTGTCATGCTCGGCACAGAGCGGGTCGGAGGCGCAGTATTGCATGGAGTCGATGACGCCCTGGATGTGCCAGCCGAGCGGATCGGGATTGCCGAGGCTGACCAGTCCGCCCAGCGTGCCTTCGCTATCGGAGGCGGCAGTGTAGAGCAGAATGCCCGCCATTGCTCCGCCACTGCTGCTGGCTTCCTGGGCGTAGATGCGTTCGCGAATGCTGGCCGCAGCGTATCCGCATTCGAGGGTGAGCTGACGGATCAGGGCATGGGCGAAGGTGTGCAGCAGCGTGTAACGAATGCCGGGATAGTTGGCTTCGGGGTTGGGGATGCGGCGTGCGCTACGCCAGCGAATATGGGCATCATAAAAACGCTCGTTGCGTTGTCGAGTGGTGACGCGCTGCAGCCAGTCTTGCATGGCTGCTTCACGGAATTGAATGAAGATGCCCTCGCCCCGTACTTCGGCGGCTGGCACCCAGCGCAGGGCGTGACGAGCCAGGGGCATGATATGCTCGGAAGGAAGCTCCTCCTCTTCCGTGTAGTCGCTGAGCGATTCGATGCGGGTGAAGCCGGTTAGCGCTCGCACTTCTCTCAGGCGTTCGACCAGCACCACCTGTTCGATCAGGTCTGCGTACTTGTCGGGTGCGCTGACGCCTGTGACCTCAAAATCTCTGGTGCTGGGCGCGTTCTGCGGATTGCTCAGGACGTGCCACTCTGGTATTTTGAGGTCTGAGGGCCTGGCACTCGCGCCGCTTGTGTCTGCGCTATTTTTGTGCTCGATTTTGCTCCAGATTTCGTCGTCGCTATAGGCGTCGAAGAGATCCTGAAAGACGATGCGACGCAGAATGGGCAGCTCTTCCTTGCTCTGAACCTCTTTTAACTTGCTCCAGTGACTTTCAATCAACTGGTCTAGCTCATCAAGGGCGTTCGGGAGCGAAAGGGTGGAGAAGACGAGCGGGAACCAGGTATTCGAGGCGGCAAGCAGCATCGGGCGGGCCTGATTCTGGCAGATCTTCTCGCGGTCGCGCAGATGAGGACGCCGCCCGGTGCAAACGGGCCGATAGACCTTCTCTTCTTCGCTGCTAAAAGCATCGGACATGGGGCGCGCTCGTGTGTCGCATCCTTCGCAGCGAATGTAGATATCCGATGGTTCGCCTGAGACACCGATCTCGATCATGCGCAACAGCGCTTTTGCACAGGGGGCATCCCCGTGGACAAAATGGTGCCAGGGAAAATCGTCTAAATGTCCGGCTTCGCACGCGATCATAAAGCGCGATGGCAGCACTATCGGCTGACCAGCGCAATTTTTATGGATGTAGCGCACTCGGTCCGATTGCGGGGCGGGCTTAAGGTCGAAGTGACCGGAGTCAACGGAGGCCAGCAGGCGGCACTTGGGGCAGACCATCCAGCGTGGGAAGACTGCCACCGGCACGCCAATACGCGCGGCTGGATCGAAGGCGTTGGTGCTCGTGCCGGACGCAATGGGCGGGGTCAACAGCCGCCTGACCTGACCACCTAGAATCGTTTGAATGGCCTGCAACAGGCGCTCTTCCTGGATCTCCTGGGCATTAAAGGTGTTCCAATCGTCCAGGCCCATCACCAGCGTTGAAAGATGGGGCAGGTCGATCAGGGAGCCAACGCCGTAGTTGATGAGCAACTGGCTGGGGCGGATTTCGCCTACCTGGTATTTTTTGATCGTAGTCATGAAATTGCCTCGCTTCCCTCTCCATCGTGCTCCTCGCTCTCACCTGCATCTCCCAGCCCACGCTCGTCCAGCACGAGATTGACGCTGGGTTCGACATCGCGCAGCGAGTTGAGGCAGGTGAATGGCTGCCATTGACCCTGCTGCGGATCTTTTAACAGTCCGATGGTTTTGCCGTCTCGGCGGTCCTGGTAGGCGAGCGCGGCGGTTTTTTCGGCTTGCGTGAGCCAGCGCTGTTGCAGACTCAGGAGATCCTGGCGCACGCGATCAACGGCTGCGGAGTTTTGCGTAATTTCTGTGGCCCGGCTGGTGATGACCTCAATCGCCTCCGCGAAACGTTGCGGGACCGCGTCAACGTCTCCGGCGGCTTCGTTCTTGCTGAATTGGGGATCGCTCAGCCGGATATAGCTGGTGAGCAGGGCGGCCAGGCCGCGATCCAGGGCGCGGGGCGCAAAGGGGGTGACGGAGAGCGCCTCGACCTGCTGATAGAAGGTGGCGTGGTAGTGCTCGAACTGTTCGTAGTGCGAGAGATCGCGCGGACGCGACCAGTTATAGACGACGCAGACCAGCCCAGGATGCGCACGCCCGACGCGGCTGGTGGCCTGGATATATTCGGCGGTCGTCTTGGGCTGTCCGGTGACGACCATCAGACCAAGCCGCCTGACATCGACGCCAACCGAGATCATATTGGTGGCAAGCAGCACATCAATGGGGTACATGCCGGTAGAGTGCGACTTTTCGGCGGCGAAGGTGAGTTCGAGCTTGCTCAAGACTTCAGGAATGGCGGTGGAGCTTTTACGCGACGTTAGCTCTTCCACAATTGGCCGCTTCCTGTTTGCCAGACCGCGCTTGACCATTTGCCTGAGACGCGATCTGACATCATCTTCGACCAGGCGGCGCATGCCTCCCAGTTCGCTCATAGAGTTGAAGTAGCCGACGAGCGTCATCCAGGGATCGGCCACGGCTCCGTATTTGTCAAAGAGCACCTGCGCGGCTGAGAGATGGGCCACATAGACGCGGATCAGCGCGGCCTTGAGG
>DASTZT010000667.1:0-6519 GCA_035764225.1 Ktedonobacteraceae bacterium | reverse complement strand
GCGCCTGAACTGGGCGAGCGTATGGGCAGAGCTGCTCGACGACGCGTCGAGGCCGATTTCACCTGGCCAACCGTGGCGATACGTACCGCTAACCTATACGAATACCTGCTGACGGAGGCAAACCGGGGGAACGGCTCTTGTCCAGATCTGTCCCCTCGTAGAGGCGAGGCTGGCCGTCGCTCTGTTGTGGAGGTGAGTAAACGTGGCGTGCGTTGATGTGCTTATTCCAACCTACCAGCGCAAAACCGGGCTGGCTGTTGTGCTAACAAGCCTGCTGGGCCAGACCTTTACCGATTTTGATGTCATCGTCTCGGATCAGAGCGAGGATGAGCAGAGCTACCTGGATAGTATCGAGATTCAAACGCTGGTGCAAGCTTTACGTTGGCACGGTCACAACGTCGCCTTACATCGCCATCTGCCACGGCGCGGCATGGCGGAGCAACGTCACTTCCTGCTCGCCCAAAGCCGGGCTGCTCTGGTTCACTACCTTGATGATGATGTGCTGCTAGATCCTCCGGTGATGCAGCGCATGATAGAGGTGATGCAGTCCGAGGGTTGCGGCTTTGTCGGCTGTGCCGCGACCGGCCTGCACTATTTGCACGATAGGCGACCGCATCAGCAGCGGATAGAGCTATGGGCAGGTCCAGTGAAAGCAGAGCCGTTTTCGCCTGAGTATATCCCCTGGGAGCGCCACCTCATCAATAATGCCGCCAATCCCCTGCATCTGGAGCAGAGCCTGGTGAGCGATGGGCAGATTGTGCGCTACAAAGTCGCCTGGGTGGGAGGCGCGAATGTGCTCTATGATCGGGCCAGGCTGCTGAGCGTGGGCGGTTTCTCGTGGTGGGATCGTTTGCCACCCAATCATGCAGGCGAGGAGGTCATGGCGCAGTTTCTGCTGATTCGCAAATACGGCGGCTGTGGCATTCTGCCGAGCGGTACATATCATCTGGGGATGCCGACGACGATTGAAAACCGCGAGTGTAATGCGACCGGACTTTTTGCGGAACTTATTGCTGAATGCGATGCTTTAACGTCGAACACAGCTAAAAAATAATCATGCTTTTTCTGCAATCTTATATTGATTATTGCGCTAAAGGAGATATATATGAAGGAACAGGTGTTGAAAGGCAAGGTCGTGCTGGTCACCGGCTCTGGTAGTGGATTGGGTGAGGCGACGGCCCATGCCTTTGCCAATGCGGGCTGTAAGGTCGCGTGTATTGATATCAACCAGGCGGCGCTTGAGCGGATGAGCAGTAGCCTGGAAAGGCAGGGACTCAGAAGTATCGCCCTGGTTTGCGATGTCAGCAATGCAATGGCTGTTTTTACGACGGTGCAGACGGTACGCGAACAGTTTGGTCGCCTCGATATTGTTGTGAATTGCGCCGCCATCGACCATACACTGTCGGTTGACGAGATGAGCATTGAGCAGTGGGATCAGGTGATTAACGTCAACTTACGCGCTCCCTTCCTCTTTGCCAAAGCCGCGCTACCTATTATGCGTCGGCAACACAGAGGCCACATCATTAATATCGCCTCGACGGCGGCTACGCGAGCCTGGGCCAACGCCTCCGCCTATCATGCCTCCAAGTGGGGCCTGGTTGGTTTCAGTCGCGGACTCGGCGTTGAGGGACGTGCTGACGGCATACGTGTGACCACCATTATCCCCGGTGGCATGAATACTCACTTCTTTGATCGCTTCGTCGAGCAGGGCATTCCTCTGCCAGAAAAGCAAAATCTGCAAGATCCCGCCAATGTAGCAGCCGCGATTGTCTTTGCAGCGCAAGTGCCGCCTGAATCGGCAGTGCAAGAGATGGTGATTACTCCGGTGACAGAAACGAGCTGGCCTTGATCTGTATGTTGGGACAGGGCAACCGCAAGGGATTGCCCCTACATCCTATCCTGTTTGCGGAATTGAGAGGCATTCAGTGTCGCCAGCCGTAGGGACAGGGCAACAGCAAGGGATTGTCCTGCTGGCGGAATAGCGAGGAGGTAGTTATGGTGATTGTTCGCGCTCCGGTGCGCATTAGTTTTGGGGGCGGTGGTACTGATCTGGCAGCCTATTATGCGCATTTCAATGGCTTTGTGGTCAGCGCCGCCATTACACGCTATTGCTATGTGATGGCAAAGGCGACCGCTGATGGCAGTATCCGCATCAGTTCCGCCGATTACCATACCTGGCAATCATATCCTCGTGACGTGATCCCACCAGTTGCGGCTCCTCTCTCATTACCAAAAGCTGCTATCGCCTGGTTTATGGAGCGCGGTTTGCTAACAGAGGGCGTTGACCTCTTCCTGGCCTCTGAAGTACCTCCGGGGACGGGCCTGGGCTCTTCAAGCGCAATGGCGGTCGTGCTGGTGCAGGCGTTGGCGGCCTTTGTTGGCATGGGCATCGCGCCGGAAGAGGCGGCTGAACTGGCCTGCCATCTAGAGATCGAGCGGCTGAACATGCCCATTGGCAAGCAAGATCAGTATGCCAGCGCGCTAGGCGGACTCAATACGATTGAATTTACTGCCGATACGGTACATACGAGCGCTCTGGTGCTGGCTCCAGAAATTAGGAATATGCTCAATGCGCGTTTGATGCTCTTTTCAACCGGGCAGGCTCGCAACTCGGCGGACATCCTGGATAAGCAGCGTGCCGATACCACGAAGAAGGTGAAAACGGTCGAGGCGCTGCATCGCATCAAGGCGCTGGCGATAGCAATGCAAAAGGCGCTTGTGGCGGGCGATCTGGATCATTTTGGACATTTACTTGATCTGGGGTGGCAGGAGAAAAAGCAGCTTTCCCGCAAAATATCCTCATCTGCTATCGATAGCTGGTATGAAGCGGCTCGTCGGGCTGGTGCCAGCGGCGGCAAAATTGTGGGCGCAGGCGGCGGCGGCTTCTTGCTGCTCTACTGTCCGCAGGCGCGTCAGCAAGCGGTGCGAGCCACCCTGCTACAGTATGGGCTACGGGAAATGAGCTTTGACTTCGATCTTGTGGGCGCTCAGGCTCTTGTGGACCTGCCAGATGCGCACCATCGTGCGTCAGTCCCGGTCTATGGAGATGCTGAGGAATGGACACGGCTGCCTGCCTCCCGGCGCGTTCGTTCCGCAGGCCAGAGCGATTATGCAAACAAAGAAGGTAAATACAATGTATGATGATATTCAGCAGTATTGGAGCGAATTGACCTGCGCCATGCAGGAATTGCCCTTGAAGCATCTGGTGCGAGTAACCGAGATCCTCCTCGATTGTCATCGGCGTGGCAATACCGTCTTTTTGCTGGGCAACGGTGGGAGCGCCGCCACCGCGTCACACTTTGCCTGCGATCTTGCGAAGGGAACGCGTGTGCAGGGATTACCGGCTTTCCGCGTTGTCTCGCTCAACGATAATCTGGCGCTGCTCACTGCGTGGGCGAATGACACCAGCTACGAACGTATTTTTGCCGAGCAGCTTTCGGCCCTGGTACGTACGGATGATGTCGTGATCTTAATCAGCACGAGCGGCAACTCGCCTAATGTGCTGGCAGCTGCTATAGAAGCGCGTCAGGCAGGTGCAACCTCGATTGCGCTCACGGGTGCTCGTGGCGGACGGCTCGCACGGCTGGTCGATCTGGCTGTGCGTGTGCCGACCCAATTGATTGAGCAAGTCGAAGATGTCCACCTGGTGATTGCGCATAGCATTTGTGTGGCCTTGCGCGGACGCCTTTGCACCCAGGCAGCTTTGCAGGAGGTAGAACAATCTGTCTTGCACGGTCGGTTAGCCGCGCAATCGGTGATAGCCGACCCTGGACAATAGCACCATTTTTATGCTGCATGCTGCTTTTTTTATGAAGGGATCTCATCTAGATCCCTTTTTGCTATAGCTTTATTGAAACATCTTGTTTAGTAAATGAGTGTTCAAAGAAAGTCGTTGGTGATAGGAAATAGGGGGCATCTATGAGGCAAGAGAATCGGGCATCCCACCTTAGCGAAGATCAGCAAAAGGGTATTGATCTGATTGAGCCAGGGATGATTGTCGAGGCCGAGAAGGGAGATCTTGGGGAGGAGGATGTCAGCAAGCCTAGAGTAGCGAGAGTGGTGCGGGATGATAACGGCAAGATTGAGAAGATTGTGCTCCAGAAAGGCGTTTTCTTTAAGAAAGAGATAGACATTCCGATTGATCGTATTCTCAGAGTGGAGTGCGGGAGCGATGCCAGGGACGGCAAGGTAGTGATCGATGGCGGAAAAAAGGAGATTGACTCCCTTTCCTCTGTAGGAAAGGAGCAACTGGCCTCTGAGCGAGAAATCGGCTATAGCGGTGATTTGCTTGATACAGTGGAGCAGAATATTCCTACGGCTGAAGGCTTGCGCGAGATGGAGCAAGGCCATGTACTGCCTCATCCCCTGAAAGATAAAGCCGAAGCGCAGCCGCGTAAGTCGATTGGTTTGATTGATTGGTTACGGGTGGTTGGTCCAGGCTTTCTCAGCGGTATGGCTGGCAACGACGCGTCGGCGGTGGCGACGTATGCCATCAGTGGAGCAAGCTTCGGCTTCGGCCAACTCTGGATTATCCTGCTCTCAACGCCTATGTACCAGGCCCTTTTATATACCTGCGCCAAGTTAGGCCGCGTTACTCAGAAAGGACTGGCCGATGTATTGCGCGAACATTATGGCATCTGGGTAGCTGCATTTGCCGCGATTGTGCTGATTATTGCCAATGTCGCTTTGATTGCCGCCGACCTGGTAGCTATTGGCAGTGGTTTAGAATTGCTCACTAATGTCAATTGGACCTGGTTCGTGGTTCCGGTTGCGCTTATCCTCTGGTACTTAACCGTCTACCGCAATTTTGAACTGCTCAAAAAAGTGTTTATCGTGATGCGTCTGGCGTTTGCGGTCTATATTGTGACGGCCCTGCTGGCGCGACCTGACTGGGGAAAAGTTCTCTTTTCTACGTTCGTGCCACATATGAATTTCAAGTTTAGCAGTATTAGCAGCACGGTCGCCTTGCTGGGAGCAACCTTCGGCCCTTACAGCATCTTCTGGCAGGTGCAGGGAGAAAAAGAAGAGAAACGTCCAGGATCAACGAGGCAGCAGGTGCGGTTTGCCGCGCTCGATATCGCAATGGGAGTGGTCAGCGGCAACCTGGTCGCCTACTTCGTTATTGTTTCTACGGCTGCGACGCTCTTCACCCACCATAAAAGCATCAATACCGCAGCCGATGCAGCCAAAGCCCTGATGCCCGTGCTCGGTCCTTTTGCCGAATATCTGTTTGCTATTGGTCTGATAGGCGCGGGACTGGTCGCGATACCAGTGCTGTTGGCAAGCACGTCGTATGCCGTTGCCGATACTTTTGGCTGGCCTGCCGGTCTTTCCAGGAAGCCCTGGCAGAGCGAGGGGTTTTACCTCATTCTGACGGTTGCGCTGGGAGCAAGCATGGTCGTTGCACTGGCACATCTTGATCCGGTCAAGTTGCTCTTCTGGGCCAATGTGCTCTGCGGTATTCTCGTTCCCATCTTGATGGTCTTTCTGCTGCTGATCGGCAATAATCGCAAGATCATGTGTGGACAGCGTTTGAGCATGCTGACCAACTTCTGGCTTGTACTGACGATCCTGATATCGGTAGTCGCTACAGCATTCCTGTTCTATGGCATACTCACTGGTCAGGGAGGATAGCAGAGTCATCTTTTAGCCATTGGCTTGCAAAGGGAGCCGGATCGTAAAGATGGACCCCGCTCCTTCTTTGCTAATGACTGTGACGATTCCGCCGTGTCTTTCGATAATGTGTTGTACGCTCGCCAGGCCAAGTCCAGTGCCGGGAATCTTGCCAAGAACATTTTCGCCACGACGGAATTGCTCAAAAATGTGCGGCAGATCCTGGGCGGGAATACCAATACCATTGTCCTGCACGGCGATTATCGCCCACGGACAGTAAGGCTCCGGGCCAGCTTCTTGCGCGACCTTGATCACAATCTCACTCTCCTTAGGAGAGTACTTGATGGCGTTGGAGATCAGGTTTGCGATCACTCGTCCCAGCCTGACGACATCGACGGAGCCTCGCAGCTCTTCAAGCGTGGTGTCGAGCCGTAGCTTATGTGTGCGCGAAGTTTGTTGCTGCTCTGTGATGACCTGTCGGATGATTGCGAGCAGGTCTACGGATTGGTAGGTCAGTTGTATGGGCTTGCCCACCTGGAGTTGAGCAAGGTCAAGCAATTCATTGACGAGCATGGTGATGCGCAGCACTGTGGCGTCAATTCCAGTCAGGCTGCTTGCCATGCGCTCCGCGATAGATGGTTCTAGCTCTGTCCGCCTGAGAAGGCGTTGAAGCAACTGGCTATAGCCTTTGATCGCTCCCAGAGGGTTTTTGAGATCGTGAGAAATCATCGAGATGAATTCGTTGCGGGCCTGGATTAACTCCTGGGCTTGCTGCTGCTGGCGTTGCGCATATAGCCGCTCCTGCTTGATGATATCAGCGCGCATCTGTGCTACCTCCAGTCGGGCTGCGATGCGAGCCAGCAATTCGCGGGCGGAGAACGGCTTGACCAGATAATCGTCGGCTCC
>DASTZT010000666.1:0-4985 GCA_035764225.1 Ktedonobacteraceae bacterium | reverse complement strand
GGACTGAAAGGCAGTGTAATCAAAGCGTTAGAGAGGTTTCTATTTGCATGAGTAGTCTAACTCTCCTGGGGACCGGAACCTGTCAGATCGAATTTGAACGGCGTGCTTCTAGTGTTCTGCTGGAGCTGGATGGTACGTATATCCTGTTTGACTGCGGGCATGGTGTGGTGCAGCGTCTGCTAGAAGCTGGAGTGCAGCATCGCCAGGTTCAGCATATTGTGCTCTCGCATTTCCATCCCGATCACGTCTCGGACCTGGTGCCGTTCTTGCAGGCGGGGGCGTGGTCGCGGCGCAATCCCCGTACGCAGGATGTGCATATTTATGGGCCAGCAGGCGTGCAGCGTGTAGTGAGCGGGCTGATGGATGTTTTTGGTGCCAATAGTTTCCAACAGTCTTCGTATGCTATAGTTGTGCATGAGGTGACGGACGAACGGTTTGAGATTGATGCGCACCATTTCGAGTTTTTGAGCCTGCCGCCTGCCGGTAATCATGGGCTGCGCTTTAGATGGGGCGGACGGTGCTATGCCCTCACGGGCGATTCCTATTTCCATGCGGAGGAAATCGCCTTTCTCAAGCAGAGCGATCTTGCGGTGATCGATTCGGGCCATATCGAGGATCGCGAGATTGTTGATCTTGCTGTGGCCTCGCAGGCAAAGCTGATAGTGTGCTCACACCTCTATAGAGAGATTGACGCAGCTCGCCTCCAGATGCTGGCTGCTCAGGAAGGCTATCAGGGAACGATCCTGGTGGGGCGTGATCTGATGTCGTTTGTGCTGTAGCTACATAGAGTTATACCTGCTTTGCTGCTGCCATGCGCTTATTCAACGATACGACCATCCTGAATTTGCAACACGCGGTCGGCGACATTGACAACGGTCTGATCGTGGGTCGCGATCAGCAGGCCGATATTGGCTTGATGCGAGATCGTGCGTAGCAGTTTGGTGATGTCGCGTCCGGTGAGCGAGTCGAGGTTGCCGGTCGGCTCGTCGGCCACAATAAAACGCGGCTGATGGACGAGTGCCCTGGCCAGCGCCACACGTTGTTGTTCGCCTCCCGAAAGCTCCAACCCGCGATGGTGTACTCGTTTGCCTAAGCCGACCTGCTCCAGAGCATTGAGCGCCCGTCTGGTGCGTTCGGCAGGGATGAGGCGAGCCAGGCGGAGTGGTACTTCGACGTTCTCCTGAGCGGTGAGCGAGGGGAAGAGATGGGCGTTCTGGAACATCATGCCGATGCTCTCGCGGCGTAACTTAGCTCGTTCCGTCTCGTTCATTTGTGCCAGGTCGCGTTCCAGAATCAAGACCTGTCCTGTGGTGGGATTGTCCAGGCCGATCAGGATATTGAGCAGCGTCGTTTTGCCTGAACCGGAACGCCCGCGCAGGGCTACCAGTTCTCCGGGTTGAATGCGCAGATCGATGCCGCGCAACGCATGGACCACGCCACCTCCTGAGCGGTACTCGCGTGTAACGGCGCGCGCCTCAGCTATGATCGAAGTAGCGACTGTTGGCTGCATTACATTCCCTCCTGAGTGATTTCCTGTTGTGGTTGCGCCGTCTGGCCGTTAGTTGGCATGATGATGGGCCATAGCTCGACGTGATCGTCGGTGATACGTACCTCAGCTCGCCCGTTAAAGGGGAATTTCTCGATAGCTTCTTTGGGCAGTTGCAGGCGTCCGGCGCGATCAATCAGAATCGACTCGCGATGCGTCTCGGTTGGCAGACCGATCACGGCGCTGGCGGCGGGCATGTGGGCCTCTATTGTCTCTAGCGCGGTTTCGCGGCGGATCGTCTCGGTGCTGGTGCGTCCGTCTCTGATGGCAATCGTGCGGTCTACTTCGGCGGCAATGGCGGCGTCGTGAGTCACGATGATGACCGTCAGGCCGAGCTGCTGGTTGAGTTGGCGCAAGAGGGCAAAGATTTCGCCTGCGGTGACCGAATCGAGTTCGCCTGTTGGTTCGTCTGCCAGCAAGACCTTTGGGTTGTTCGCCAGAGCTACGGCGATGGCGTTGCGCTGCTGCTCGCCGCCCGAAAGCTGATCGGGCTTTTTCTGCTCCATTCCTCCCAATCCTACCAGTTCTAAAAGCTCCCTGGCACGCCTGGCTCGCGAGCGTGTGCCCGTGCCGCTCAGCATTTGTGGCAGTTCTACGTTGGCCTGTGCTCCTAGCTCAGAAAGCAGGTTGCGCCCGCTCTGCTGCCAGATCTGGCCCACGATATAGCGGCGGTAATGGATGCGCTGAGCTGCTGAGAGGCGGGTGAGGTCGTTGCCATCGACCAGACAACCTCCGGCGCTTGGCACATCCAAACCACTAAGGATATTGAGCAGGGTGCTTTTGCCTGAACCGGACGCGCCCACGATAGCCAGCATTTCTCCTGGGGTCACCTCCAGGTCGAGTCCTTGCAAGGCCACTACTTCCAGGTCGGCCACTTTATAGATTTTTACCAGGTTATCACAAATGACAAGAGGTTCTGGCATAGATTAAAGAACTCCTTTCAAATCCGTCCTCGCGTCTGGGAGGGCAGGGGCAAGCCCAGCCCCTACTTTTTAGTCTTCATTCATTCGTAGCGCCTGACCCATTGAGGGGCGCGAGACGATTCTCACCATCATGCTGAGGGCGACAACACAGATCGCGATGAATAGCGCCAGAGCAATGCCGAGCGACGGCGGAAGGACGATCTGTGCTGGCAGGACGTGTTGCAAGCTATATAGTGTGCTGCTGCTGACGCTGTCCGTTGCCCCGTTAACGGGCGTGTTCGTGAAGACCAGCGCGGGAATGGCGGTCACTGAGAGCAGCAAGCCGAAGATCATCCCGACCACGATTGCTGTCAAATATACCATAATTTGTTCCCAGGTTAATACGCTGGCGACCTGGCGTGGCGTGGTCCCAAGTGCGCGTAGCACGGCGAAATTGGTGAGGCGCGTATGGGCCTGTAACCAGGCGGCGATGAAGCTTCCCAATAGGGCCAGGAGCAAAGCTGTGGCGGAGCCAATCGCCAGGATGCCAATCAGATTAAGATAGAACGGGTCGCTGCCCATCGCGGCAAGCAGCATCCGACGGTCTTGCAGGTTGTCGAGACGTAGATTGGAAGTCGTCAGAGTGGTGCGGACGTTTGTGAGCGTTGCCGCGTCATTTTTCGTGTTTAACCAGACATGATTGATAGGCAAATGGCTCGGCGTACCCGCATTTGGAACGAGATTTTTGGTGAAGATGGTATTCAAGGTCTGATAATCTACCAGCAAGCCGCCCTCGCTGGACGCGCTAAGGCTGGTCCCTACGGTTGTGCTATCGTTGACGGTGGGGATGTGCTCTACGCTGCCAATCACTCTGCAATGGAAGAGGCTGCCAGCCAGCGTGTTGATCGTGAGCGTAAAGCTTGATCCGGTATGCAGTTCAAGCGTATCCGAGACGTTGGCGTCTACGATCACCGGCACAAGGCCATCGCGTAAGGCCTGGTCTTCCTGGCCTTTGAGTTGCGCCATGAGCGATGAAAGCGGCTGTGACGATGCCTGGGCGGGCCAGAAGGCGGTCTGGGCAAAGGTGCCGGTGTCTACCGCCTTGACCTGGATCACGATGTTGGGGCTGAGACCGGCAGAGACGCCCTTTACGCTGTAGCCAACGGTGGCGGAGAGGACGCCTGGGATGTGGCTGTATGTGGCTGTCGTCGCGGCCAATGAGAGGGCGGGTCGAGTTGTGGACAGGTCGCCACTGAAATCGGCTCCAGCCTGGTATGCGGCGCTATTGATCGATTGTTGCGCTTGCGAGGCCGTAAAGACCAGGGTAAAGATGGCGAATGCGCCAGCCAGGGCGAGTAAGAGGATCGTGCGTAAGGTCTGGCGAGGAGCACGCGCCATTTGCGCCAGGGCCAACATAGGCGCAGCTCCCCGCCCTCGTAGCGCCAATGCTGCACTGATGTGCAGGATCAGGGGGTAGAGGCGCAGGAACAGGAGGACGGCGGCAATGAGTAAAAATGTGGGGGCGAGCAGTGCCAGTGGCGTTGCGACCAGCGCTCTGGTGTTGGTATCGAGCAGGCCATTGAGGTTGGTGATGTAGAACGAGATGCCGTAGCCGACCAGCGCGATGATGATAGCGACGATGTCGAGCTGCAAACGCTGCCAGAGGGGGCGATGCGTGGAGCGGGCATACTCGCGCCGAACCGCCAGCACGTCCATTCGTGTGGCGCGATTGAGCGAGCTTATCATAGCAATAACCGAGATAAGCGCAGCCAGGACAGCGAACCACCAGATACTAAACAGTGTTTCAAACGGATGCGCGGTGATGGCGTCGAGACCATTCTGACCGGCGGACGCTAAGAAGTTTTTGATCATCAAGGTAACGGTGAGAAGGGAGAGCGGCGGGCCTATCACCAGGGCGATCAGGCTCAAGCCGATGCTCTGGGTTGCCAACGAGCCAAAGATCTGACGGCTGCTGGCTCCGCGACTGCGTAAGACCGCGATGGCATCGGCCTGGCGATCTACCAGTAGTTCCGCCATAATGCTTAAGAAGATGAGGATCAGGGCGGTAATTTGCAGCGAGAGAATTTCGCTTGGAAGACGTGACAGGGCGATCTGCGTCTGGAACTGTCCCAGGATGCCGGGTCCGTCGGAGGTGCTGAGCGTTGCGCCGGAGACCGCAATTTTCTGAATGTAGGGGTATGGCCCAGGTCCGGTTGATGATTGGCTTTGCAGGTAGCCGTATTTATTGCTAATGCTCGCCTGCATTTGAGCCAGTTGATTGGTCAGATCATCGAGCTGGTTAATGGTGAAGCGCGCCGGATCGAGACGATACTGCCAGAACAGTTCCAGAGGGAGCTGTAGAAGCACCGCTTTGGTATGGTACGTTTGGGCGACGCTATCAAGGGCGCTTTGTAGGGCGGAGCTGGGGATCAGGATATTGTAGACGGTCCATGGGGCCTCTGGAACGGGTTGAAAAGTTGCGCCCTGCCAGAAGGCGTCCTGGGGCGCGTTCACCGTGAAGAGGCCGGAGACGCGCA
>DASTZT010000665.1:0-3526 GCA_035764225.1 Ktedonobacteraceae bacterium | reverse complement strand
GGCATTGCATACTGTTCGACCGAGTGCAGGCCAAGCGTTATTGGATCTAGTGCCTGCTCTGCCAATTGCCGATAGCTTGCTCGTACCACCGTTTGTTTGCCAGTGGGTTGAATGCCCGCATAACGCTCCAATGCCTCGGCTATCGCTGCTCCCTGGCTGGCTCCATAACTGAGAGCGCGACCAAAACCAGACTCTTTCTCCGTTCCCCCGTAGAGGCCGATAGATGCTATCACGTTGGCATAAAAGTGGCCTCTATCCCGCGTCACTCGCTGAACCATGCCTGTTTGTTCATCCACATAACGTTTATGTAGCCCTTCTAGATTGTCGGTGAGCTGGCGTATGCGGTAAGTAAAGGGGGCAAGTTTCTGCTGTGTTTGCAGAGGTGGTATCGCAGCCTCCGCGCTATCTTCCGGTAAATGGGAACAGTCGGGACAGAGGGGATCAGGTAGAAACGGGTGGATAGTGGTACGCAGGTTTTCGCCCTGGAGCAGGAGAAGGGCATTATATGTGCGCATATATGCTGGATGGTGCGAAAATGCCCTGATCTCTGCTATGACGATATAGGCCAGGATATCACGATGAAAGGCCGTCAGCCAGGAGTATTCTTGTGCTTTCATTGCATCGTGATGCTGCTCTTGTAAAGCCAAAAATTCCGTAGCGTCCTCCATTGCTGCATGTCTACGGTTGTCAGCGCAGGTTGCACAGCCGCTTTCCCAGGGCAAAGTACAGGGACCGATAATACCTCGGCCAGCTTCAACGCCTACCCGTAGCCAGGGGAGATGATATTGGAGGCTATAGCGATTGATCTGCTGATGGCTCTGGGGTTGCCAATCATCGTTGATGACCACCAGCAGCGAGCAGTTCAACTCGCCACCATCAGCAAGCTGGTCCATATCAAGCTGCTGAAATGGTTGTTGCAGCAATCTCAGTTGTTGTATGATCGCCTGATATAATAAACCTGATCCCATTAAGCCAGGTGACTTCTCCTGTGTATCCATAGAGCCTCTTTCATGACGGGATACGAGCAAGCAGCGCGTGTACAATATAAGGCATAATGTGTGTCAGGACAGGATCACCATGCAATGGAACAACAATGGGTTGCCATCCCTGCTCGACAAGGATACGTTGCAAATAGCTTTGCTCTACAGATGGGTCTAGGGAGTTCTGGTATGTCAGCGATTGTAATTCATGACCTTGTAGTTTAGCAGGCAAAGTAGGAACAGCGGGTAGCGCATATGCGGGCTGTCGGTTGACCTGAGCCTGGTATTGCTGCACGACCTGCTCCAGACCTGTACGTATGGCTTTAAACGGACTCAGATGAGTAGCATAGGTGATCGTTGTCGTATCCAGACAAAAGGCAAAGGTGGGAACCCCTAGAGGTCCGGTGACATCATAGACCTGAGGCAACGTCTTCGTTAGTTCAAGCATATGTCTATAGCGAGCCCCTTCATCATCCAGAGGCAGGGCCATAAGATCAATGTGTGGAAATGGCTCCCGCGCTGATGGGATGTGCAGAAGCGTCAGCTCCTTACATAGCTTAAGCAGTGCCCGACTAACGGCCTGGCTCCATGTCAGGCCGGAAGCCAGGCCCAGTGTGGTTTTTTCCCCTGGCACAAGCCCTTGTAGACCTGGGTAGACAAGAAGAGCTGGCACCAGGCAGGCATGCTCTTGACACAGATCCCAGGCCCATACCCACAGATCATTCTCCTCTGGTAGCAACGTTGTCGTCAGCCACTCGGCCTGTACGGCTGGCTGTGTAACTTTGCTCCCCTCCAACTTTAGCAGATACCGATGCTCAATGACGCTAGCAGCATAAAGCTCACATCCTCGCAAGGTTGCTCGTTGACGGGCGATATGGACGCTTGGGCCAACGCCAATGGTGGTAAGAGGCTCTTGTAACGTCTTTAGCATTGCATCATTCACACAGCCGGTTTTTCCTGGCGAGGGTACTGCTACGATCTTCTCGTTATTTGCAACTGGCCAGCCATGCGCATGCTGGTAGCCGCCTATCGACAATAACGCGGGATTGGAGATAGTGGCTCGCGAGATATTTAGAGGCATTTGCACAAAATTTTCTTCTGTCAGAGAGCTTAACAGGCCAAGCTGGTTATCGAAGCATGCAGCCATTTGCTGAGAGAAAGCTTCCAGATCAATTGGCTCTCCCTGCTCCAGCTCTCGCATTATCTCGTGCATCGGACTGCGTGACAGAGCGGAAGGATTGCAACTCTGGCAGTATGGATGGGGTAAAAATGGATGGCTCTCGGTCTGTAATGTCTCCAGATCAATCACAAGCATGCGCTTCGCTGTCTCTAGATGCTGGATGCCTGTGAGATGCTTAAAAAGCTCAAAGACTAGCGTGTTGGCGACGACAGCGGCTGTAGGCAAGGCAATAAAGCGACTGCTGGCCTGAGGCCAGAGATAGTGAGCCAGTTGTTCTGCGGGGTTGGGTAAGTTGGTGAGCAGACGGTGCCAACCACATTCCCAACAACCATCCGACTCTGGATAGATCAGCGGTCCAATCCAGGCGTGATCGTCAATCACGAGAGCCTGAATAAAGGGCTTCTTTTGCGCCTTACAAAGGTGGTTGAGCAGGCGGGCCTGATTTAATTGTGGCCGATCAGAGACCGAGATCACGGCATCAAAGCCGAGAAGGAAAGCCGCTACACTTTCTTCATCTTCCCATGCCGGGGCTACTACTGGCTGTAGCTCCTGGCGTGCTCCTTGCTGGTTCTGCCGCTGGAGATAGTCATGGTAGTGGTGCCAGTCAGACGAGCTTTCTTCGCTCTGGCACACAGAAAGTTGTCTTACTCCCGCTCTTAAACCAGCACGTACCAGGGCTGTAAAAGTCAGTCCAGAGCCGATCAGTAACATATTACATTCACGAAACTGCTCAAAGCGATAGGCCGCCGAATCGACAAAAGAATCGATAAAAGCAATTTCGTTGGCATAGAGTCTTTCTTCTGCCTTACTAAGTGTATGCGAGCGATCAGAGGATACGTCTTTAATAAAACCATTGTGTGATAATAAGCTAATCAGATCATCGATCATCGCCTGTTTTTCAGCCGACAGGCCCGTAGTGATTTCCTCCAGGGTATATTGACCATCCAGATAAGGGGCAAGACGCTCAAGCCAGCGATACACGACCTTGCCTTTGATTTTAAAAGTTTTCTGATTATTGCGGATATAGACTCCATCAGGGATTGGAATATAAAATGTATCGCCCTTCAATTTAGGTCGCATGACTGGATCACTTCTTTCTTATTACATGAGTCGAACCCGCACAGGCAGGCAAGATTGCTCTTGCCTGCCTGACCTTTGCTAAGGAAGTTTTACGGCTCAGTTAGTTAGCGCGTTCGGCAGCAGCTGTTTCCGGTGCTAACGCCGTTGTTATCGGATGCGCCGATTTCCAGCATGCCATGACCGATCATCATCGAATCCAGGTCGGTCTCGTCTTCCTGGGTGGACTGGTTGAGCAGGTTCAGGCTCTCGATTTCAAGTTCGTCAAGTTCCAGATGCAATGGCTTCA
>DASTZT010000664.1:0-16854 GCA_035764225.1 Ktedonobacteraceae bacterium | reverse complement strand
CTCCCTGTCTCCTTGTTGCTTTTGTTCCTGGTTTTCTCGCTCTTAACCCAGACAGGAAACCCCTTTATTCAATTCTCGCCAACGGATGTGACAAAAGCGCAACTAACAGAGCAATCACTGGCCGTGTTAGGCATCGTCTTACAAAGCATGCTGTTGGTTATGTTGATCTTGTTCGCGATACGCCGCTGGCGCATGCCTCTAGGCACCTTCACGCTTGTATTGACCTTGAATGCCATTTCCCTGGGTATCATGCGCGATCATTACCTTATCATCCCAATTTTTGCTATCGCTGGTGGTATTATTGATGGAGTGTACCATCTGTTAAAACCCACAATAGAGCGGGTTGATCAGTTCCGCCTGTTCGCGGCCATCGTCCCGACGATTATTTTCCTGGTATACTTCCTTACCCTCTGGATGACTATGGGCATTGTCTGGTCTATTCACCTGTCAGTAGGATCAGTCGTTGTATCAGGAATCGCAGGTTGGCTGGTCAGCTATATCATGATTCCCCCTGCAATGCCCTCTGAACAAACACCGCTTTGATAAAAGTCCTTACCTTGAGGGCTTATTTTGAAATTTAGAAGACGAAATGAGAGGGAACATCTCGTTTCGTCTCTTCCTTAACAAAGCCTTGAGCCACCTCAAACTTCGTCATGATAACCTTGTTTAACAATATTGGCTAGCAAAGTCTAAATTTCTGCCACTAGTTCCGCCTTTCTTTACCAAAATCAAGTACGTAACCTCATCAATTGATTGCATTTGTTTGTCAATTTTAATCATATTTTATCCCAAAAAGGGTCATTTTGAGTTGACTGTCGTGGTTTTACGAGTTATTCTATAGAGTGTGTAGGATTTCAAAAACTACGATATCTCCGTAGACTCAACAAGATATCACTATTTTTATAGTATTTTAATTGAACATGGAAGAATCACAAACGTGGCGTGAACTGCTTGGTCAAGTGTTAAGTGAGCCTCTTGAGCGGCAAAGGATTGCAGACGCGCTGGGCATTCATCCTGTTACACTCACTCGTTGGGCCACCAACAGGTCTAACCCGCGTCCTGAAAATCTAGAAGCTCTACTCAACGCTTTACCAAAGTGTCGGCAACGACTTGCAGAGCTACTTAAAACAGAATATCCAGATTTATCCAACTCCCTGGTTCAGGAAAGGATCAGAGACGAAATTCCTTCTACCTTCTATAGTCGAGTACTGAATGCTTATACTAGCATTCCTCCCATCCTGCGAGACTCAACGATCAGCGCGCTGATTCTCCAACAAATGCTGGGACATATTGATCCAGATCAGGCAGGGATGGCTATTTTTGTCGCGCAATGCGTTCCACCCTTGCCCACGCACAAAGTACACAGTCTGCGTAGAACTGCTGGTCGAGGAACCTTGCCGTGGGAAAGCCATATGGATAGCCAGACTCAGTTCTTTGGAGCAGAGTCTCCTCTGGGACAGGCGCTGATCCAGGGACGTACTATGGCTGTCTCGGACTATGCCACAGCGTTTGCACTCTGCCCACATCAGCCGCCTGCCGCGACCCTTTCAGCCCTTATTTTTCCTATTTTACAATCCAGTCGTTGCATCGGCTGTCTCTGCATTGTCAGCACCCAGCCCATTCACTATCTCCAGATACACCATGAGCTTATCAGCTATTATGTAGACCTGATAGTGCTTTCGTTTGAGCAACAAGATCTTTACGAATTGAGCGACATAGACCTGGGCCTCGTGCCTTCTTATACGCTCCAACAGCCATATCTGGCCTATTTTTCGCAGCGCGTCACCCAGTGCATGCTCCAATCTGTCAGAAATAATCGGCCGCTGACGAGGCCGCAAGCGGAGCAGAAAGTCTGGCAACAATTTGAAGAAGAGTTCCTGAATCTCCCGTTCGACGCGAGCCAATAGTCCGCCTGAGCCACGCCAGTGGCGCTGGCTGTCTGCAACGAATGGCGGGTTTTCGCAACAGGTTGCTTGCACGAAACATAGTTATTTGGTATGCTTAAGTATAAGGACGAATACTAGCAATAAACGTCCTGACATCTTGTAGACCATTCTCGGAGGAGAGCGCGACCCTATGGAGACTTCTCTTCACAGTGTCAATATTGCAGCGGACGATCTCGCCCGGTCATTTGAATTAAATCAAGCGGCGGCGGAAGAAGCGACACACCACGTTCATCTACCAAATCCAAGTCTATGGCCTCTTATTTTAAGTGTGGCCATTTTGGTAACGGTGGCAGGTCTATTGTCCCTTCCCGATATTCCCTGGCTTTCAATTATTGGCACCCCGTTTATACTTGTTGGCATTATGGGCTGGGCCCTGGAGGATCCAATGGCACAGAAAAATCAACGCGAGGAAAGCGAACGCCCTATTGTACCAGCAGATTCTGCTGCAGCGCAGACTGTATTGCAGCAAGCTCGTGAGATAGCGGATCGCATCGTGACGGTCAGCAGCACAGAATATAGCACTCATCCCGTCAAGGTCGAGATAGAGGATGATGGTATCGTCCTGGCGCTCTATGGTAAAGTTGAGTTGGAGGCGCAACGGCAACGGCTTGAAGATGCTCTGCTCAATGTCCCTGGCGTGACTGGCATACGCAACTTCATTGTTGCTGAAGATGCCATTCTGGAAACGGCAAATGCACGCATTGAAAAGTTGCAGTCACAAGGGAAGCTGGAAGGGGCGAGCAACATTTCTATCCTGGTCGAAAATTACATTTTGCACCTGTATGGAGATGTGCCTAAGTCTGAAATGAAGCATATGCTGGAGCGAGAATTGCTGGGTATCCCTGGAGTTCGCGTGGTGGTAAACCATATTGGCCTGAACAAAGACATCCCCGGCAACCTGGGCAAAACCCTGAACAAAATCGGCGGCTAAAACTAAAGCACAATAGAAGGTGGGTCGCATCAGTGCGACCCACCTTCTATTGTGCTTTTTTATCTTATCGTTTGCGCAAAAATGCGGGGATATCGATGATATCGCCGGAAGGAGTATTGCGCCCGCGCTGTAGTTCGGCGCTGCGATCCAGCCGCCGAATCTGGCGCTGCTGTCCCGCCGGACGCTGCAACGGCTGAGCTTCTGGTTCAGGGACTGGAGGAGTACGATTCCCATCTTCCAGATCGTCCTGGTCCAGCTCAAAGCTGTTCTCGTCCACATCGCTAGCCATCGGCATCGCGTCACGCACAGGTGGTGTGGAGGCTATCGCATGTTGCCGGGAAGCATCGGGCGACATTGGCGATGGTACATCCCGTTGCCCCATTGGTCCCGTTGAGCGATTCGAGATATTCATCGCTGACGGCGTCACGGGCGGCGTATAGTTTTGCGGTTGCGGCGGGCGTGAGATCGGCGGTATGTTATTCGCCGAGCCAGACGACACCTGATACAGCCTGCTTCTATCGTATTCCGGGCGCGGTTGCGTATACTGATGGGCAGGTGATGCCATCGAACGCGCCAGCCCGTTGCCGCTGTCAAAACCTGTAGCAATGACGGTAATCTTGACCTTGCCATCAAAGCCGGGATCTTGTACCGCGCCAAAGATAATATTTGCCTCTGGATGCGCGGCGCGGCTGATGATATCGGCGGCCTCATTGACCTCGAACAGCGTCATATCCATGCCACCAGTGATGTTGAACAGCACGCCCCGCGCCCCGCTGATATCAATATCCAGCAAGGGGCTTGATATTGCCATTTGAGCGGCATCGGTCGCACGCGCGTCTCCACTGGCCTCACCAATTGCCATCAGCGCGGAACCGGCGGCTGACATGATCGTCTTCACGTCGGCGAAGTCCAGGTTGATCAGCCCAGGGACGGTAATCAGGTCGCTAATGCCTTGAATACCTTGACGCAGTACATCATCGGCCAGCCTGAAAGCTTCCGAGAGCGGCGTGCGCTTGTCGGCGACCTGCAAGAGGCGATCATTGGGCACGGTAATCAGGGTATCGACATGCTGCTTGAGGTTAGCCGTTCCTTCCTCGGCGGCCAACATGCGCTTTTTGCCCTCAAAGGTGAAGGGCTTGGTCACAACGCCAACGGTGAGCGCGCCCACTTCGCGGGCGATCTGCGCCACCACCGGACTGGCTCCCGTGCCGGTGCCCCCGCCCATACCGGCTGTGATAAAGACCATATCAGAGCCTTTGAGTACCTCGTAAATCTCTTCGGCATTCTCTTCAGCGGCTTTGGAGCCCACGCTGGGATTGCCACCTGCACCGAGACCACGAGTGAGTTTGTCGCCGATACGGATACGATGAGGTGCCTCCGTCAGCAGTAACGCCTGGGCATCGGTGTTGATCGCGATGAACTCGATACCAACCATGTTGGCCTGGATCATGCGATTGACGGCGTTACTACCTCCTCCCCCGACACCGATCACGCGAATCTGGGCGAAGCTTTCAAGTTGATGATTTCCCATTGGTAACATATTTCGTGGCCTCCTTTTGAGTCTCTCATCTGTAGAACGAACAACGTCCGCGAATTGAACGCGTAAACAATCTCATTACAGATGAGAGACACGTCTAAGGAATAAATGCACGCAGCCAGCGACCAAAGCGCGATAGCATATCCGATGTGCCCTCTTCCTCCAGCTCCTCTTCCTCGATCAGCATAGAGGTATGGCGCAGGCCCCATAATAACAGACCAACCGCCGTTGCATAGGCGGGCCGACTGATGGAATCGGCCAGGCCATGCAAGCCCAACGGAGAGCCGATGCGGGCAGGTAAATCAAGCGTCTGTCCCGCCACATCTAGAATGCCAGGCAATTCCGCCGTTCCACCCGTAACCACAATCCCGGCTGGTAACAACCCGTCATAGCCAGATCTTTTAATTTCGTCATGGACCATACTGAATAGCTCTTCCACACGCGCCTGAATGATCTCCGCCAGCAGTTTACGTGGTACAAGATCATTGCAATCGGGCATAAACTGCGACAGATCAATCATATCGTCTTCGTCAATAGCTGATGGATCACAGTGTCCATAAGTGATTTTGAGTTCTTCAGCAACCCCTAAAGGTAAACGCAGGCCAATTGCGATATCGCTTGTAATCAGATTGCCCCCGATTGGCAAGATAATGGTATGCCAGATGGCCCCATCGGTGAAGACCGCCACGTCTGTTGTCCCGCCACCGATATCGACCAGCGCCACCCCAAGATCCGTCTCGCCATCGGCCAATACAGCCTCGCTTGATGCCAGTGGCTCTAGCACAAGATCCTCAATTTCAACGCGGGCCTTATGCACACATTTAATTAAGTTGTGGATCGCGGAAACAGCGCCCGTGATAATATGCGTCTCCACCTCAAGGCGGAAACCGGACATGCCGATAGGGTTTTTGATCCCCTCCTGGCCATCAACAACATAGCCACGAGGGATCACATGGATCACTTCGCGGTTGGCAGGGATGGCAATCGCACGCGCCACTTCAATAGCGCGGCTGATATCGTTCTGCACAATATCGCGATGGCTGGGCGAGATCGCCACAAAGCCCCGGCTATTCTCAGACTCGATATGACTTCCGGCGATCCCTACGTAGGCCGCTTCAATTTTCTTTCCTGATAGGCGTTCTGCACGATCAAGCGCCGCAGCAATGGAAGTGACGGTCTCTTCAATGTTCACCACCACCCCCCGGCGCAACCCCTGTGAAGGGCAGGTGCCAACGCCAACAATATTCAGCTTCCCGTCGCGGTCCAATTCGCCGACCAGGACACAGATTTTTGTTGTTCCAACGTCGATTCCGACGATCACCCGCTCTTGCACGATATATGCTCCTATTGGGCGGTACAGTTGTGAGACGCGCTACAAACACGGTAGTAGAACTCTATGATCGCCCTACGTCTGCTATGCGCTTTTTACTGCTTCAATGTATACACCGGGCGCAGTCCATAGCGCAGGTCAATAGTCGCCAGATTGAGCTGCTGCTGCTTCGCCAACGCGAGAATCTGCTGCAATTCAATCAGTTTGTTGTCCAGTGGGTTGGTGTCGTTTGCCCCACCCAGGTAGGCTACCCAGCCATCTGGACTTTGTACGTTATACGATCCCCTACTACCCTGCCCCATCAGTTGATTGGTAGCACCGGCATACATTGTACCATCGTATTGCAGCGTAAACCCTGTAACGCCCGTTACCTGGGAGAAATGGTCAAAAATGGCCTTTGTGAAGGCGATATCCGCCTGACCCAGCCGCATCCCAGGATGCGGTTTGCTCACACTGCTATTGCTCTTATGCTGATTGGTGACATCAACCACCATTCCCAGATGGTCAGCTCTGGCTGTTCCATTGACCGGAGCGATCAGCACGCCCTGATTATCGACGCTGTAGATACCCTGTGGCGTTTGCCAGAGAATCACGGGTACCCGTTCCGCTACCGTAACCTGCAACTGGTTGGGCCACTGCTTGCTTAAGTTCGCTGTAGCCACTTGTGGAAATGCTTCCACCCGCTCTGTCAGCACGGCAACGTTCAACAGAAAAATGTTCTGGCCCTGCATACCCATGCTCTGGATCGCGTGAATGAGCGCGTCATTATGCGTGCCCGCGACATTCACCTGTTCAATCCGAAAGGCGTTGCTGGTCAGCGAGAAGTTGATAGCCAGGGCCAGCATGATCGTCATGGCGAAAATGCCCAGGAGCCGCAACCACAAGCTGCGTCGTCCAATACGGCGTCCGCTCCGCGCCGGGATAGGCGAGCTGGCATAGTGCGATATATCACGCCGCACAGCCCTCATACGTCCACTCGACGCCCACGTTCCTGTCTGCACGTAGGTACGAGGTGCCAGCTTGACATATTTCTGTGGCTTTGCCCGCGCGCGACGTTGCTGAGCCTGGCGCTGTGCAAATGTATTCCATGCCATCGATGGATCGGACTGCGGAATTGTGACCACTCGTTGGAGCGTGCGTGCTGGTGTACGCTTCTCCTCTTTTCCGCGCTCCTGAGCTTCGTAGGGACGCGATTGATCGCGTCCGAAGGTGTTGGAGCGTGGAATTTCAAGGTACTCTTTATGTAAAGAACGCGCCATAGCCGATTCCTGCCGCTTATAGGCATGCAGGGCCATCTGTTCACGTAGCTCTTTCTTCTCTGTCATGGTTTTCTCCACTCTCCGCGCAGTTCGACTTCCAGTTCCAGATCCACTCCAAACTGTGCGTGTACGCGGTTATGTGCCTCCATAATGAGTGCTGCCACATCTGTGGCACTCGCGCCTCCTACGTTCACAATAAAGTTGGCGTGACGCTCCGAAATCTGCGCCTTACCGCGAGTCAGCCCCTTTAAGCCAGCCGCTTCGATCAGCCTCCCAGAGTAGTCCCCTGGAGGGTTTTTGAATACTGAACCCGCGCTTTGCTGGGGCGGCTGTGTTCTTTTCCTATGCTGCTTATGGTCTTCGATGGTCTCCCGCAACTTCCCAGGTTCCTCCTGGTGAAGACGCGCCCCCACGCGCATCACAATCTCTTGCGGCTCTATCAGCTTGCGAGGAGCCGCGAGTGGGTAGCCCTGCGGATCAAACTGAATCCGCCGTTCGGCACGAAATCTGCTATGTCGATAGCGTAAATCGAGATCGGCCCGCTGATAACGCTGGATAACGGGCGCTGCTGCTCGCTCTATACACTGGCGAGCATCCACGACCTCTACCCATTCCAGCACCTCTCCTATGTTGCTGCCGTGCGCTCCGGCATTGCTAATAACGCCTCCGCCGAGAGTACCCGGAATGCCGGGACCGAACTCTAATCCTCCCCATCCCAACGCTGCCAGTTCGTTGAGGAGGCGAGGCCAGCTTACGCCAGCATCGGCAACCAGCAGGGCGGTACCGTCTCCGTGATCTTTGATGGTATAGCTATTGAGAGCGATACGCGCTACAATGCCCCGCACACCCGCATCGGCAAACAGCAGGTTCGTCCCATTGCCCACCACCAGTAATGGCCAACTTTGCCCGGCACAGAGCGTTACCAGCGCCACCAGATCATCCGATGCATCGAGGGTTATCCATACGTCCGCCGGACCGCCAACGCCAAAGGTGCTATGGCGCGAGAGCGGTTCGTGGCGGCGCACCCGCTCGCCAAAGCGGGTGCGTAGCTCGTTATAGGTTGTCTCAATGTCGAACGTCATCGGATGCCTTCCCGGTAAGCTCAATATGCTGCTGTATCAGCGCTTCAGTCACAGTATAGATATCTCCCGCCCCCATTATCAGCACGACATCGCCCGTTTGCAGGCGCTCGCGCAACAGGTTTGTCGTCTCTGCTACGCTTCCGCCGTATAAAACCTGGCCCTCGCCCCGCGCGAAATGTGGCTGCTGTGCTATCGCATTGACAAGATCGCGCGTATGTACCAGCCCCGTATCTTGCTCGCGAGCAGGAAAAATGTCGGCGATCACCGCTACATCTGCCGCATCAAAAGCGTGCAAAAATTGCTCAAAAAAAGTTTTTGTTCGGCTATACATATGCGGCTGGTAGACCGCGATCAGCCGCCGCTCTGGAGAGCGTTGTCGCGTCGCCTCCAGTGTAGCTGCGATGGCAGTTGGATGGTGCGCATAATCATCCACCAGCACCAGATCAAGCACACGTCCAGCCAGCTGAAACATTCCCTGGTGGCGGATCTCAAAGCGTCTCCTGATCCCGCCAAAGCCCTCCAGCGTTTTGATGATGGTGTCAGCATCAACGCCGATAGTATGGGCCGCCGTGAGCGCAGCCAGCGCATTCTGGATGTTATGCACTCCCGGCAGCTGCAAATGAATAACCCGCTCGGATGGAAACGGCGCTTTTGGCTGCGCTTCCTGAACCCTGACTCGAAAGCTCGTTTCACCTGCCAGCTTGATATCAGTAGCGGCATACGTTGCCTGCTGGTTGCCTGCTGCCGAATAGGTGATAACGGTGCCATGCCAATCGTGCAGCCGGGTCCGCAATTCCAGACAACCCGGACTATCAGCGTTCAAGATGAGCGTCTGCGGTAACGGCCAGTTTCCGTGCATATCCATCCCACGAATAAAATGTTCAAAGGCTCCCAGAAATGCTTCATAGTTAGCGAAGAACTCCGGGTGCTCGAATTCTATCGAGGTGACTATCGCCAACCTGGGATGATAATGCCAGAAATTGTGATTAAATTCGTCGGCTTCATTCACAAAGTACTGGCCCTTGCCCAGTCGATAGTTCACGCCGAAGCGCGGCACCACAGCCCCGATCTCACAGAGCGGATCAAGTCCCGCGTCAACCAGCATCAGCGCCAGCATCGCAGTCGTCGTACCCTTGCCATGCACCCCGCTCACGGAGAGGACACATTTCCCCTGCATCAGTTCTCCCAGCAGCTCCTGCCAGGTGACAACGCGTATTCCACGCTGCCGCGCAGCCAGCAGTTCTGGATTCTGCGGGTTGAGGGCCGGGACGGCGGGACTGATGACCAGCGTTTCAGCGTTGGTCAGGTGATCCGCGCTATGACCGGACAGAACCGCAATTCCAGCGTGCTCTAAGGCCCGCGTGGTTGCTGATGCCTGTCGGTCGCAACCCGTGACTTCTTCCCCCATGATCTGTGCCATTTGTGCCACAGCTGAGATCCCCTGGCCACCTATACCCATAAAATGCAAACGTGACTTTTTCAAATGCTTCTAACCTCGTGCGTTGGTGTCCCTATAGATATTCCGGCTATTCTGACGATAGTTTCTACAATTTCCCGTGTCGCATCCGGCCTGGCGAAACTTGCGACAGCCTCTGCCATTGTTTGGATGGAGGTAGAAGATGTCATAATAGATTTTACACGTTCTACCAGCAATTCAGGTTTCAAATCCGCATTCCGAATCACTTCCGCCGCTTGCTTGTGCTCGAAAGTAGCTGCATTAGTTTCCTGTGGCGAACTGCCAATAGCGGGCGGCAAAGGTACCAGGATGCTCGGTTTGCCCAGCACCGCCAGTTCGCTTAAAGTAGCGGCTCCCGCGCGACAGATGACCAGTGCTGCCGCTTGTAAAGCCAATGGCATCTCCTCATCCATATAGGCAACCAGCTTGTAACGTTGCCGTAGCGATTCCTCCAGACCCTCCATTGTCTTTGTCGCTAGCACGCCCGTTTCGTCAAAGAGCTTGGGACCACTGATCTGTAATACCTGGCACCACTTGAGCAACTCAGGCAATGCCTGACAGACGACCCGGTTAAGATGTCGCGCTCCTTGACTGCCACCTGTCACCAGCAGGAGCGGCACTTCTGGCGCGAAGCCGAGCATCGTACGCGCTTGCTGCGGCGCAGTCTGACGCACATCTAGAATCGTTTGTCGGATCGGATTGCCCAATAGCAAAGTTTTCCGCGTGGGAAAGTAGTGGAGTGAGTCTGCAAAAGCGACTGAGATGCGTGTCGCCAGAGGTGCGATTAACCTGTTTGAGAGGTTAGGTGGCACATCCTGCTGATGCATCAACAATGGCACGCCATTGAGCCTCGCTGCCAATCCTGCCGGAACTGCCACATAACCCCCACTAGTAAACGCTGCATTGGCACGAAATTTGCGTACGATTCCTATTGCCTGGACCATTCCGACTGGTACACGCGCAATTCCCGCGGCAGTTCGCCATGAGACGAAGCGTTGCAGTTTGCCTGCTTTGATGGCCTCAAAGCGTAGCCCTGCAGCAGGAACAAGCCTTGTCTCTAAACCGTCGTCGCTGCCGAGATAGAGAATATCCGCGTTATACACGTCTCGTAAGTGCGTCGCCACCGCGAGGGCTGGGTAGATATGCCCTCCAGTACCGCCGCCTGATATCAGGACTCGCATACACAACCTACGTAAAAGAATTGGCCTATGCCTTCTTCTTCAAGCTTTTTGTGCTTAAAGTTTTCGTAATAAACTCTCTTGAGAGAGCCGGGGACTCCGGCTCCTGGATATAGCGAGAGATATTGAGCAGTACCCCAATAGCCGCCATCGAGATTACCAGCGAGGAACCCCCAAAGCTAATAAACGGCAACGGCACTCCCGTATATGGGATTGAGCCGGTGGTAGACCCAATATTGATAATCGCCTGCAATACCAGCCAGGTTGTAATACCTGTTGACAATAAGGCTCCATAAACATCCTGCGTACGCCGAGCCAGGCGAAAACCGCGAAAGGCTAGAAACATAAACAGGATTACGATAATGGCCGCCCCAATAAACCCTAGTTCCTCTCCGATGACCGCAAAGATCGAATCGATATATGGCAAGGGGAGATAGCCAGCCTTCTCGCGGCTTGCCCCCAGCCCCAGACCCAGCCAACCTCCCGATCCCAGCGCCAACAGGGATTGATACAATTGCAGGTTGATGCTCGTGACATAGCTAAATGGGTCTAGAAAACCCATCAAGCGATAATAGCGATAGCCCTTGAACGCCTGAGTCATAAAAATTAATCCGCCACAGCCCATCGCCAGCAGAAATTGAATAATATTTGCGCCAGCAGTAAAGAACATGACCGTAGCCAGACCCGCGATGATGATTGCGGTTCCCATATCGTTTTCCAGCAGAACCAGCCCCAGGATTACCCCGACCAGGATCACAAATGGAGCCAGGCCATAGAGAAACGTTCCTACCTGATTGCCTTTGCGCGCTAACCAGTCCGCGATATAGAGCGCCAGTACCAGCTTTGCCAGTTCGCTCGGTTGAAACGAGAAGAACGAGCCAAAGGCCAGCCAGCGCGATGCTCCATAGGCGGTTGTGCCGATCAACAAGACGACCACCAGCAAGGGCAACACAATCAACAGCCCTGGCAGCGAGATCCGACGCCAGTGACGGTAATCAATGCGCATTGTCACCAGCATGACAGCCAGGCCTATCAGCGCCCAGAGCAGCTGCTTCAGAAAGAAGTATGCCGGATCTCCATAGTAGCGGGCCGCCACAAACGAACTGGAGCTATAGACCATGACCAGCCCGATGCAGAGCAGAGCCAGCACAACCACGAGCAGCCAGGAGTCAATTTTTCCCGCGACACGAGGCAGGCGCATCTCCAGCTCGGCCAGCTTCTTCTGCTCTTCCTCGCTGATGGCCTCTACAGGCACTGGCGGCGGAGTAGCGACGCGGCTGCGCCAACCGGCGGTCAAGCCTGTGCGCTGCTGCACTTTATGGGCAAGCGGCTTCAAGCTCTTACGAGGAATGGCGGGGCGCACCAGCGTATCTTCCATAGCGAAACTTACTCTACTGCCCCCAGCGTTACGCCGCCGGGCCATAGATGGTCTCGCATTGCGCTCGGTTTGCTTGCTGCCACGCGCCTGACGCTCCGCCGCTTCTAGCGCGGGAGAACGTACAATTGGTGGTAGCTGATCCTGCCGTCGTCCTTTTCTCACCGGTTTCGTTTCCTTGTCTTTGTTGGCAGGTGCGAGACCTGCTTCTACCTTTTCTATCTATGGTGGGTAGGCACAGGGCCTGCCCATCCAAAGGAACTTTATTGGTTATGTGTTGTTGAGTCCTGACCCTCCTGGCGGGTATCGTCGGCCTCTTCCCGCATAATCTGGAGCACCTGCTCAACGTCCTGATCGCTCATCTGCAAATGTTTTTTCTGCAGATCAATAATTTCAACTCCATTCTCATGGAGCAACTCCCACCAGGGGTCGCTCTCAAGGATAGGTATCCCGATTTCGCCAGGCGTCAGCGGATCATTGACACGACCACCCAGGAGTTCCTGCCAGACCGGGCTTAACTCGGATTGAGCTGGCAGAGGCTCCTTTCCCTTCTCTTCTTTCATCACATACCTCTTGACAATTTTGTTCCTTGAATCTCAAGGTTGATCGGGCGCAATACTATAACGCCACATCAACTGCTGCGCAATCGTTTTCCAGAGCGGTGCCGCCGCAGTTGAACCGAAAATGGAGTCGGGTCGATCTATTTTTACCAGGATCACAAACTGCGGATTCGATGCTGGAAGGAAACCGGCCACGGAAGCCTCAGTCTGATCGTCCGAGATGCCTTGTGTTGTCGCAGTACCCGTTTTGGCGGCAATGCTGTAGCCTGGAAATACCGCAGACTTTGCATCGCCGTCTGCCGCCGCGTATGTGAGCATCCCCACCAACTGGTGTGCAGCGCCCTCGCTGATAACTCTGCGCTCCACCGTTGGCTGAAGCGTATTCACATGCCCGTTATCATTGATCGCTGCTACTAGATAGGGCCGCATCATGACGCCACCATTGGCAATAGCCTGATACGCCATTGCGACCTGGAGCGGTGTTGCTACAATGGCCTGCCCAAATGCCTGACGCGTTAAATCTGTGGGCGACCAACCCACAGAATGATTTGTACGATAATTGCCCGCTGACTCCGGCTCCGCGATATTTGTGCGCTGACCAAAGCCAAAGCGTGCCAGGTAAGGATAATAGCGATCCGGTCCCAGGACCGTGTGCGCGACGTATGCCGCCCCAACATTGGCGGAATGCTCCAGCACCTGGGTCATCGTCTCAGTGCCGTAGCCCTTGTTGTCCCAGTTTGTGACATAGCTGGCATCATCAAAAGTGATGTAGCCAGGGTCTTGAATCGTCGTATCTGGCGTAATCAGCCCTTGATCGAGGGCTGCCGCCATTGTGACCGCTTTCATGGTCGAACCAGGCTCATAATCGCAATATAAAGCCGGATTGAAGTAGACATCTTCACTGCCGAGACATCCCTTCTGGTTGGCATAGCTCCCATAGTTATTCGGATCGAAGGTTGGAGCGCCCGCCATCGCGATTATCGCGCCTGTATGCACATTGACCACGACCACTGTGCCGCTCTGAGCACCCTGCTCCTTGACCGTGTCAGCCAATGCGGTCTGGATCAGATATTGCATCGAGCTATCGATGGTAAGTGTGATATCCGCTCCATTCACAGCGGGCTGCGCTGAACTGGCACCAACAGTTAAAGGATTGCCGTTCAGGTCGGTCTCGGCAGTAAAGCTACCAGGCTTGCCCGCTAGCAACTTGTCATACTTGCCTTCAATGCCATACACGCCCTGACCGTCCTGGACATAGCCCAGAATTTGTGCCCCCAGCATCCCTCCGGGATAGATGCGCCAGGTGCGTGGCTCAAGGAAAATGTCTGGTAAATGCAGGTTACGCAATTGCTGGCTCTGCGCTGGATCTATCGGCCCGGCGATCCGTAGAGCCGCTCGTCCAGACGTAAAATCCTTATCGAGCTGATCCTCCGAGATATTGGGCAGGATCTGGTGTAGCGCATGCGCTTGCCTGAGCAGATCAGCCTGAAAACTATCGGTATCTGGATGATCTACCCCAAACTGGATCGGCTCAATGTACACATCATCGCGTACCACATTCGTTGCCAGAATATGGCCTTGTGCGTCGTAGATGAGGCCCCTGGGCGCATTCAGCACCTGATTTTGGATATGTTCGGCGTTGGCCAGCTGCGCAAGATGGTGGCCGCCTTGCGATTGCAGCACCTGCCAATAGTAAAGCCTGCCAATCAGCGCAACCAGGGCGGTACACACCAGCAGGAAGATGAACATTTGCCGATGGCGCGCGCGCTTTAGCTCTGCGTTCATCTATTGCCTCCTTTCGCTAATATGTACACAATTTATCGCCTTGCCCTCAGGTTTTCAGGGCTGAATATGACTATTATCCTTAATCGGTTGAAGATTGGGTACAGCCATCACCTGCACAATCTTCGGCTCAGCAGGCACCAATCCCAACTTCTTAGCGTTATCCGCGATATAGCCAGGAGACTGTTCCTGGGCAATGGTATCCATCAAGTCCTGGTTTTGTCGCTGGAGGGCTACCTGCTGGGTATGAATATCTTGCAACTGCTGGTTAGCGGCTACTGCCTGACCGAGCTGGCTCAGATAAAGCACGGCCATCAGCCCTATCAGCAGCACACTGGTAATGCACAACGCCATAGGCCCCATGTGAAAGAAAAATGGGTACAGTTGTCGGCGTTGCCTGGCCACCAGCATCGGCTTGAGTAGTGTCATATCAGAAGCGCCGATACGATCTTTCACGCTATTCATCGACAGGTTCCTTCAAGCTATTGAGCGACCCACTACAATCGAACTACACGATGATGAACCTACAGCGATATCCCCCTACACATGACGCTCTACGCTCCAACAACTATTTCAGCTGCCCGTAACCTGGCGCTACGGGCGCGAGGATTGCTCTCAATCTCCTGAGCCGTTGGCATCACCGGCTTACGTGTCAGCAACCGCAAGCGTGCTTTGTGCCCGCAGATACAGACAGGAGTGCGTGGAGGGCAAAGACAATCTGTGGCCTCACGCCGCATAAACTCTTTGACAATGCGATCTTCCAGGGAATGGAAAGCGATAATCACCATCCTGCCTGCTTCCCCGCTACCGCTTAGCACCTCTACGATTTGAGGAAGGGCCGCTTCCAGGCGTTCCAGTTCATGGTTGACAGCGATGCGCAGGGCTTGAAAGACGCGCGTAGCCGGATGGATCGCCCCAGGTTTATAGGGAACTCCGGCTGCTGCTAGCTTCGCAAGTTGTGATGTGCGCATAATTGCCTCCCTGGCCCGCTCCCGTACGATACGCCTTGCAATCTGACGTGAACGCGTCTCCTCACCATAGCGCCAGAAAATATCGGCCAATGCCTCTTCACTGGCGCTATTGACCAGATCAGCTGCGGAGACCGTCAGCGATTGATCGAGGCGCATATCCAGGGGTCCATCGGCGCTAAAAGAAAACCCGCGTTGTGGATCGTCCATCTGGTCCGATGAGAACCCCAGGTCAAGCAAGACACCCTGGACCGAAACAAAACCCTGCTCGGCTACAATATGGGCCAGTTCGGCGAAGTTGCCATGCGCCAATACCAGCCGTCCGCTGCTCAGAGCAGTTGAGAGCCGTATGCGTACTCGCGCTAGCGCCTGAGTATCGGCATCAATCCCCAACACCTGTCCATCTGGAGCCGAACGTTCAAGGATTGCGGCTGTATGCCCACCCCCGCCAAGTGTGCCATCGATATAATGACCTCCCGGCCCAGGTTGAAGAAATTTCAGAACCTCATCCAGCATCACTGGAATATGCAGTGTATGTTCGATATTCATCAGAAAAATTTAGCTATACTCTTTTTTAGAAGGGAATTCTGCCTCCCTCAGCGTCCAGTCGTTCTTGATATGTCTGCCAGGCGGTACGATCCCAGATTTCAAAGTGATCGCGCACGCCTGCTATTGTCACTTCACTCTCCAAATTTGCATACGCCCGCAACTTCGCGGGAATAACGATTCTGCCCTGACCATCCAGCTCTATCTCACTCGCGCTGGGATAGATCCGCCGCTCAAAGTCTCGTAATTCGTCGCTGGACATGCCAGCAACAAGATCTTGCGATTTCTCCTCCCAACGTTCCATGGTATAGATCGATAAACAGGCTCCCATGCCCTTGCTAATCACCGCCCCACGATCCATCTGGGCGCGGAATTTCGCAGGGATTGCCATACGTCCTTTTGCGTCAATAGTATGCTCGTATTCACCAAGAAACATAGCAGCCGTGCTTTCTCAATCGTTGAGTTCCTCTGGTTTCCCCTGTGAAACACCTTCGGACGATCTCCCTTGTCCTGGTATGCTTCACCTATTCTCCCCCTTCACCGTCCTGACTCACCAAAATTCCCCACTTTTCCCCACTTCATTGTAACACTTCTTAGGCATTTAAGGAAAGAGGATTATCCACCAATTTTTTGCAGTTTGGTGGATAACTTGTGGATAACTTTGAAATTGGAGAGTAGCAGCTATGCAGTAAGAATTTTACGGGTATAATGTTTTTATGGGGCAAGCTGTTGCGTTATTTCAAGATTGATCGAGATTTGACATTGGTACAGATTAAACCATACAATCAAAACACTTGCATTTTAGCCTCAAGTTGAAAATAGCGCATCACAAAGGATAAACCCATATCATGCAACAAACTCCATCAGGAAATTCACAGAAACGCTATGAGCCTTTACCCGAAGC
>DASTZT010000663.1:0-4562 GCA_035764225.1 Ktedonobacteraceae bacterium | reverse complement strand
GTAATCATTAATCCCCCCCCGCTAGCCAGCGTTGCTTCAATCACGTGCCCGACCCCGGTATCCACTGCCTCAACCGCTTTGATTGCCGCATCAAGTATGCCAGTATGCCCGACCATATCAGCATTGGCGTAATTCATGATCACGAAATCATATTGCCCGCTGCGAATATGCTCAACGGCGGTATCGGTCACGCCTGTGGCGCTCATCTCCGGCTGCAAGTCGTAGGTAGGCACTTTAGGCGATGGAACCAGGACACGCTCTTCTCCAGAGAAGGGCGTTTCACGGCGGCCATTGATGAAGTAAGTCACATGGGCGTACTTCTCGGTCTCGGCTGTATGAAACTGGCACAGCCCCTGTTCGGCAATTACGCGTGCCAGTGGCATCTCTACCTCGTCTGCTCGGTAGGCGACTGCCGCATCAAGCCCTGCCTCATACTCTGTCATCATCACAAAGGCCAGATCGGCAATGCGTGGCCCCCGGCTAAATTTGCCTTCGGCCTGTGGTGGCAGTTCTTTCATCACAAAAGCTTTGGTGAGCTGCCGGGCGCGATCTGGTCGAAAGTTGTAGTGAATGACCGCATCGCCCTCTTTAACTTCCGCGACCGGGTGATTGTTTTCCATGATGACGGTAGGAACGATGAACTCATCGGTCACGTTTTTGTCGTAGGATTGCTGGATGGCGGCCAGAGCGGAACTGGCCTGCTCTCCTTCGCCGCGCGTCATCGCGAAATACGTCATCGCCGTTCGATCCCAGCGATTGTCGCGATCCATCGCATAATAGCGTCCACTGACCGTTGCTACTCTGGCCGCGTGTGGACCGCCGATCTCGTGAGCGCGTGCCTCCAGACGGCGCATAAATTCCAGGCCGCCTGTCGGAGAGCTATCGCGCCCATCGGTGAAGGCATGGATGTAAACGTGTTCGAGATCGTGCATCTGGGCCAGTCGCAGCAGGGCTTCAAGATGTGACTCGTGAGCATGCACGCCCCCGTTGCCCAGCAATCCGCAAATGTGGAGCTGGGCATGGTTTTGCTTGACGTGCTCAATAGCCTTGAGGAAGGCAGGGTTGTGGTAAAAGCTGCCATCTTTAATCGACTCGCTAACGCGCGTGTAATCTTGTAAAACGCGCTTGCCCGCGCCGATGTTCTGATGACCTACCTCCGAATTGCCCATCTGCCCTTCCGGCAAACCCACCGCTTCCCCAGAGGTCTTGACCGTTGTATGAGGCCATTCGCGGGCGATTTTGTCGATATTGGGGGTGCGAGCGAGGGCGATAGCGTTGCCCTCCTTACGCGGATTCACTCCCCAGCCATCCATAATTATCAAAACAAAAGGGCGAGGTCGCCCGGCTGTTATACTCATCGCTACTTTTTCACTCCATTGTACTTAATAAGCCATTCATTGCAAACGGCCTGTGCTTCGTATGTTGCGTAGGCGTATGCCTCGTCGGTGTATGTTGCGTAGGCGTATGTTTCGTAGGGACTCGCTTTAGCGCGTCCAAAAGCGTTAGCCGTCTGCATAGCAAAGCCATTGTGTGCCTTTATTGTAGCATGTGGATGGTAATCGTGTAGCTAGGAATAAAGAAGGTCCGTTACTAAGATGTAACCGATGAGAGGCTTAACTCGTATACCTCTTGTGGAGCCGGACGGTTGCTTTCCTCGTCTAGCCTGTTGAGATGGAGAGCAAAGTTGCGCTTGTGATTAAGGATAACAGATTGGAAATAAAACATCGACGTACGTTTATCTATTATGTGAGTGGAGTAATCTGAGATTAGGGCGTTATTCTATGTAGGATTAGAGAGAAAGAAGAGAGGGAAAGGCATGAGACGTAATCATCGGCATCCCGCGGTAAGAGGATTGGGCAAAAGCCTCCTTGCAACCGTCATTGCTCTGTGTCTGCTATCGTTAGCAAGCATGGGTGTGCTGGCTGATGCGGTCAATATATCGGATCAGGCAGGTGTGCTTAATGCCTCGCAAGTGCGGAGCGCAGGATCTAGTCTTGGCTATCCGGTTGATATATATACAACCAACAATTTTGTAGGCTCGAATCAGTCCTTCAATCAGCGTACAACCGGTCATATTGACAATGCAAGAAAGATTGTCATGGCCATTGATACGAGCAATCGGTACGTGGCTATCGCAGGCGGTCGCAGCGTGCCATTGACGAACAGTCAATATAATGATGCGGTCAGTGCGTTCCGTAGTTCTTTTGCCAATAGCGGCTATACAGGAGCTACCGTTGCAACTCTGCGTTCGTTGCAAAACTCATTGGCGGCATCTGGCAGGAATAATGGCGGTGCGCCTGTTCCGTCGGGCGGAGGAATATTCGGCAACTTTCTAACCAGCACATTGTGTTGTATTGGCCTGATTGTGCTAGCCCTTATTGCCGTATTCGCCTTTGTGCGTCGCAGAGCCACACGCGGTTTCTTCAATAGAGGCAACGCCTATAATCAGCCTTACAATCAGCCTTATAATCAGGGTGGCTATCCCCCGAACTATTATGGGCCTGGACAGGGGCAGGGTGGTATGAATCCCTGGGCAGC
The DNA here is from genome assembly GCA_035764225.1 of Ktedonobacteraceae bacterium. GTDB lineage: Bacteria > Chloroflexota > Ktedonobacteria > Ktedonobacterales > Ktedonobacteraceae > DASRHT01. The sequence continues at coordinate 2,024 of DASTZT010000663.1, read as the reverse complement.
AGGTGGCCTGGGTGCGGCGGCTGGCGGTTTGATAGGATACGAGCTGGGGAAAAATCAAGGTGAGCGAGGAGAGGGAGGAGATCAGGGCGGATTTGGAGGAGGAGCAGGTGGAGGGTTTGGAGGAGATCAAGGTGACTTCGGAGGAGGAGCAGGTGGAGGGTTCGGCGGAGACCAGGGTGGTGGATTTGGCGGAGGAGATTTTGGCGGCGGAGGAGGTGGCGACTTCGGTGGAGGTGGAGGCAGCGGAAGCGGTGGGAACTTCTAAGAGCAGAGGTTTTACCCGCTTGCGGAGTGATACCACGTAAGGAAAACCTGTTCGATTGCACATGATCGAACAGGTTTTCCTTAAATGTACGATTGGTCGTTTTATTGTTCTGAAGGAGGAAACTCCCGGCGAGGGTGACGGCGACGAGCAATTTCAGCGACCCTCAAGCGGCTCACGGCGCGTTCGAGTGCGCCTTGCAGCTCTGCGCGGTCGCTGTCCGACTCTGCTTGCGCCAGCCGCTCTTGAGCCCGACGACGAGCCTCCTCAGCCCGCGCCTGGTCGATTTCTTCGGCATGTTCTGCCGCGTCAGCCAGCACTGTCACCGTGTTGTTTGACACTTCGGTAAAGCCGCCCGATACGAAGATCGCTTCCTCTTCTCCACGAGAAGTAATGCGTAGCGCACCAGGTTTCAGGAAAACCAGGATGGGGGCATGGCGTGGCAAGATGCCAAGCTGCCCTTCTGACCCTGGTACATTGACCATCTCAGCTTCACCATTGAACAGCTCGCGCTCGGCGGTCACTACCTCGACATGCAATGTGTTGCGTGTCGCCATCGTTTACCCCTTCTGCTTCTCTGCTTCGTAGTTCTGTATCACCTCTTCAATATTGCCCTTCATATAGAAGTGGTTCTCAGGAATGTGATCGTAGCGACCCTCCAGGATCTCTTTAAAGCCCTGAACCGTTTCCTTTACAGGTACATAACGACCTTCCAGCCCAGTGAAGACCTGCGCCACCGTGAATGGCTGCGAGAAGAAGCGTTGCAGCTTGCGCGCGCGAGCCACCGTCAGCTTGTCCTCGTCGGACAGCTCATCGATACCCAGGATTGAGATAATATCCTGCAGGTCGCGGTAGCGCTGGAGCACCCGCTGTACACCACGAGCCACATTGTAATGCTCCTCACCGACGATTTGTGGGTCAAGAATGCGGCTAGTCGAGGATAGCGGATCGATAGCTGGATAGATACCCTGCTCGAAGATGGCGCGCTCCAGCACGATAGTCGAGTCAAGGTGGGCAAAGGTCGTGGATGGCGCGGGATCGGTGTAGTCGTCGGCAGGGACGTAGACGGCCTGCATCGAGGTAATCGAACCCTTCTTCGTCGAGGTGATGCGCTCTTGCAACTCGCCCATCTCTTCCGCCAGGTTCGGTTGGTATCCTACCGCCGATGGCATACGGCCAAGCAGCGCCGACACTTCGGCTCCGGCCTGCGTGAAGCGGAAGATATTGTCGATAAAGAGCAGCACGTCTTTGCCCTCTTCATCACGGAAGTATTCCGCGATAGCCAGCCCGCTCAACGCAACGCGCAGGCGAGAGCCGGGAGGCTCGTTCATCTGCCCGAAAACCATCGCCAGACGGTCGATAACTTTGGCTTCCTGCATTTCATGATAGAGGTCGTTGCCCTCGCGGGTACGCTCGCCCACGCCTGCAAAGACGCTATAGCCGCCATGTCCTTTGGCGATATTATTAATTAGCTCCTGGATGATGACGGTCTTGCCCACGCCAGCGCCACCGAATGCACCGATCTTACCGCCTTTCATAAAGGGGCAAACCAGGTCGATAACTTTAATGCCGGTTTCGAAAACCTCGATATTGGAAGCCTGGTCTACCAGTTCGGGAGCCGGTCGGTGGATCGGGTAAAGTGGTGCATCGACCACATCGGGCTTATTGTCGATGGCCTGACCGAGAACGTTAAAGATGCGGCCAAGCGTCTTGGGTCCAACGGGTACCGAGATGGGACCACCGGTATCGATGATATCGACGC
>DASTZT010000662.1:0-9962 GCA_035764225.1 Ktedonobacteraceae bacterium | reverse complement strand
ACGGTTGTTTCATGGGCTACGTCCTGGGCCAGGTAGCCGTAGCTGCGCGGTCGCATGACGGTTCCTCTATCGGCCTCTTGCAATCCCGCGATAATTTTGAGCAGAGAACTTTTGCCTGCGCCATTGACTCCTATCAGACCCGCCTTCTCGCCTGGCGCGACGGTGAAGGAGACATCGTCCAGTATCAGGCGCGGGGTATATGAGAGCATAATATGGTTAACCTGTAGCATATATATGTATCCTTGTGCGCTTCGTTAAAAACAATCATAGATCAAATTTGCGAGATGCCTGGCTATGCGCAAGCAATGGGGCGAGAGTGGCGGGCATTTTTTTATTCTCGCGCATGGCATTGCTGGACGGGAAGCACACGGTGCCGTGGAACAATCGGTAGCAACGAGAGGATCGATGCCCGGCGACACACGCCTTCCATGCAAAAAGGCAACCTGTCTGGTGCCTGTCGGAGGAGGAATGAGAAGGAGAAGATGCATAAACTAACGGGAACCGTTACCCGCTCGACCATAGGAATGATCGAGTAAGCAAAGAATTGCATCACGCCTTTTTTCCTGCCGCATAAGCCCGGCGTGGGTCACTTATGCGGCTGAGTAGACTGCGAGCGGAAATCCCCGTTTCATGGCTGCTGTTCCTTGATAATACTGAAGTGACGCAAAATCTGAAAACAATCTTAGCATTACGGAAGGGATAAAGTCAAGGCATATGCTTGCAGCAGCAACATGCTCAGCCTCTGTTTGCGATGGGAAGCTGTCATTTCACCCAGATGGGCATTTCCTCGTGGTCTATGCCGAAGTGGTGGGCGACCTCGTGCAGCACCGTCTTGCGTACCTGCTCGCGAATCCTCTGCGGATCATAGCGGCAATAGTATTCGATATTGGTTTGATAGATGGTAATACGTTTGGGCAAAAGCGATGGCTGGTATCCTTCGCCAGTGACCGGAACGCCCTGGTATAGCCCCAGAAGGATATGTCCTTCTTGCGTGCCAACGCGTGCCAACGTCTTCGCGTCCGGCTCGCTTTCTACCAGCACCGCCACGTTTTGCATATAGTCATGGAATTCGTCGGGAATGGAAGCCAGGGCCTCTTGTACTAGCAGCTCGAATGGCGTGAGCGCATACGGGTTCAATGCGGTTTCGTCTGCCTGATCTTCAGCGGCCATGTCATCTTCTGGCTCGGTTGCTTCCTCGTTGTCGTCGTTGTCGTCTGTAGTCTCGTGTCCACCTATCAATACTTGAAGGGCGTTTGACAGACGCGACTGCTTCTCCAACAGCAGCACGCCGAACATACCAAAGGCGAGCACGCCAAAGAGCAGCAGCATTTTTGTTAAGCCGTCGAGTGAGTTGTTAAGGAACGTACCGAGCAGGATCATGGCAATCAAGAAGCTCAAAACGGCGAAGAATGGACGCGCCCCGGCATCTGATTCGCGGCTTGCGTGTTCATCCTGCTCATGCTCATCATCGCTCGTGCTTTTCTGCTGCATAATTTATCTCCTGACCCTGCATCAAGCGCATGACGCACCATTGGCAGTGCCATCTATTATTGTAAACGTCTCTACCAGATAAAATCAAAAAGCCTGAGTTCAGATGGTTGTTATCAGAAATAGAGCTTGTCCAAAAAACTGCTGGAAAAAAGCTTGACAAAGCAGATCAAAGCATGGTATACCTTTCACAGCAGAAAAAATTGAAGAGCCAAAAGCTTTGAAGGGACGAGTAACAGTTCCAGTTGCTTTCAGAGAGTGGGCGGTTGGTGAAAAGCCTATAGTCAACAAACTGCGAAAAAGAACCCGAAGCTGCGAGAAGAAATCGCGAACAGCGAGAGTAGAACTACGCCGGATGCCTCCGTAAGCGGGCGCGTTGGTAAGGGTGCATTGTGATGACCCATACCCACTGAGGTTGATGCTGTGAGGCATCGACGAATGAAGGTGGTACCGCAAGAGTAAATAACGCTCTTTGTCCTTCCCTGAAAGGATAAAGGGCTTTTTTGTTGGCCCGAATTAGCTGGTCGTAAGGCCAGGATACGTATAGAACCACAATTGCATAACGAAAAGCTGTGAAGGGACGAGTAGCGGGATCTGTGGCATGCAGAGAGCGGGCGGCTGGTGCAAGCCCGTATGCGCAATCCGTGAAAAAAGACCCTGAGGCTGCGAGAAGAAATCGCGAGACGCGAGAGTAGAACTATGCCGGATGCCCCCGTAATCGGGCAACGCTGGTAGAGGTCAATGATGATGATGGCCTGTACCCACTGAGGTCGATGCTGCAAAGCATGGGCGAATGAAGGTGGTACCGCGAGAGCAAGCAAAGCTCTTCGTCCTTCCCTTGATGAAGGATGGAGAGCTTTTTTATTTGGTTTCGTTGCAACTTGTCTACGCTCAATAGTAAAGGAGAAATACGAAAATGGCACACTGTCCCGAATGCGAAGCTGAGGTTAACCTGCACGGCCTGATGATTGGCGAGATTATCTACTGTCCCGATTGTAATGCGGAACTGGAAGTGCTGAACCTGGAACAACCCCAGGTGGCGCTGGCTCCGCAGGTCGAAGAAGACTGGGGCGAATAAACAATGCCCCTGTCGTAGAGATGCAATAAATCGCATCCCTACGACGGCGGCAAGGAGAATTACAACGATGCGATTAGCTATTCTAACGTCCCGCATTCGTGTGGAAGAGAAACTATTGATCGAGGCGCTACGGAGACGCACCATCGATTTTGATGTAATCGACGACGAAGAACTGCTCTTTGACCTCGCTCAACCTGATGAGCGTTGGCGAGCATACGATGCCGTGCTCTGTCGCAGCGTGAGCCAGTCGCGTGGCCTGGCAGCCCTGCACATCCTGGAACACATGGGCGTGGCCGTCTTCAATTCGGCGGCAGTGACCGCGCTCTGCAACGATAAACTGCTCACGACATTGGCGCTAATGCGGGCTGGCGTTCCCACACCTCGTACGATGCTGGCCTTCGATGCTGAACGGGCCATCCAGGGTATTGAAACGCTGGGCTATCCGGCTGTGCTCAAGCCCGTAACAGGCTCATGGGGACGTTTGCTGGCCCGCGTCAATGATCGTGACGCGGCTGAGGCGGTGCTTGAGCATCAAGAGACGCTTGGCTCGTATCAGCATCATATTCACTATATCCAGCAATATATTGCCAAGCCACAACGCGATATTCGCGCTTTCGTCGTTGGTGATCGCACGATCTGCGCCATTTATCGCACTAGCCAGCACTGGGTCACCAATACTGCTCGCGGCGCGGTTGCCAGCAATTGTCCCATCTCTCCCGAACTGGATCGCCTCTGCACGCAGGCGGCGCAGGCTGTGGGAGGTGGTATCCTGGCAATCGACGTGCTGGAAGATGCTGAGCAGGGCTTGCTGGTCAACGAGATCAATGCAACGATGGAGTTTCGCAATAGCATTGCTCCAACGGGCGTCGATATTCCTGACGCAATGCTGGATTATGTGCTCAGCCGCGTGCGCGAAGGAGTGGCGCTATGAATCGACTACGCGTTGCCATTGTGGGCGGATCGGGCTATACCGGCGGCGAGCTGATCCGCTTGCTGCTTTTCCATCCTCAGGTTGAACTGGTACAGGTGGCATCGAGCAGCCATGCCGGGCACTATATCCATAGCGTCCATCCCAACCTGCGCAAGCTTTGCACGCTAAGATTTTGTCATCCAGACGACCTGATGTCATGCGATGCGCTATTTCTCTGTTTGCCGCATAGTGTCTCCAGTCAGGATATCGAGCATTACCGCACGATTGCTGAGCGTGTTATCGATCTTTCAGCGGACTTTCGTTTGCGTTCCGCCGCGCTCTATCAACGCTGGTACGGCTCGCCTCATAGCACGCCGGATCTGCTGGCCGAGGCGGTTTATGGCCTGCCTGAGCTGCATCGCGAGGAGCTAGCGGGGGCGAATTTTGTGAGCGGCACGGGCTGCATGGCGACAACGGCGATTCTGGGGCTGGCTCCCCTCTATCGCAGCGGCATCATTGATACAGCAATCCCGCTCGTTGTGGAGGCCAAAGTTGGCTCTTCGGCAGCCGGAGCAACGCCGGGAGCGAGCAGCCACCATCCCGACAGAAGCGGGGCCGTGCGCTCATTTCAGCCAACCGGCCATCGCCACACCGCCGAACTGATTCAGGAGCTTGGCGCTATCACCGGGGGCGAGCTTCAGCAGCCCATCGCTTTTTCGGCCACCGCCATAGAACTGGTGCGCGGCATACTCGTCACCGCTCACGTTTTTGTGCGCGAGAGCCTGGATGAGCGGACGCTCTGGCGCATCTATCGTGAAGCCTATCAGCGCGAACCATTTATACGTCTCGTCAAAGAGCGCAGTGGCGTTTATCGCTATCCTGAGCCGAAGATCCTGGCTGGCAGCAATTTCTGCGATATCGGCTTTGAGTACGACGCTGAACAACGGCGCGTGGTGGTGCTGGCCGCTCTCGATAACCTGATGAAGGGGGCGGTAGGCAATAGCGTGCAGGCGCTGAATAGCATGTATGGCTGGGATGAGACATTGGGACTGACCTTCCCTGGCTTGCATCCGGTGTAGCCAGTTCGTGAGAGAGGCGAGAAGAGAAAGGGAGCATACGATGACGCTTGTAATAAAAATTGGCGGCGGCGCTGGCATTGCCACAGTGAAGATTGTGCAGGAGCTTGCCCGATGTATTGCCGAGGGGCAGCGGGTTGTTGTACTGCACGGTGGTTCCGATCTCACCAATACGCTTTCTGAGCAACTGGGATACCCTGTGCGCATGATTACTTCGCCGGGAGGGATGACCAGCCGTTATACCGATAGCGAGACCCTACGTATCTTCGCAATGGCTGTGGGACAGATCAATACCGAACTGGTGGCTCTTTTGCAGCAACAGGGGGTAAACGCTCTCGGCCTGGCTGGCGTGGATGGACGCCTGCTAGTAGCGCGACGTAAAGCCGTTGTTCGTTCGGTCACGCCAGAAGGTCGCACGCAGATCCTGCGTGATGACTATACGGGGCAGGTTGAGCAAGTGAATGGCGAACTGCTGAGCCAATTGTTAGCGGCTGGCTATACGCCCGTGATTGCCCCCTTAGCTTTAAGCTACGAGGGCGAGCGGCTCAATGTTGATGGGGATCGAGCGGCAGCCGCCGTTGCTACGGCATTGCAAGCCGATGCCCTGGTGATTATGACCAATGTACCCGGCCTGCTCTCCGATCCACACAATCCGGCTACGCTCATTCGCACAATTCCAGTGCATCAGCTGAGCGAATATATGGATTACGCACAGGGGCGGATGCGCAAGAAATTGCTGGGAGCGCAGGAAGCCCTGCGAGGAGGCGTACCCCGCGTTTACATCGGCAACGATTCGCTAGCGGCGGTGCTAAATGGCGCTGGTACGACGATAGCTGCTTTGACTGAGAACGAAACCCAACGCAGGCTGGCAGGGCAAGCGCGAGGCCCCGTCCGCCCATCCACCCCGCCCCTTGCCCCTACGCCGATGGCTAACCATGCGAAAGGGCAAAACGAAATGTTGGGGGAACGGTAGGGGCAAGGGGAAGAGATGTGGGGAGGAAGGGGCCTTGCGCTTGCCCTCGACTTGCCCCGACCTGACGAGGAAAGGAAACACACATGGATAACATCATTGATTTGGAAAATACCTACACCAGTGGCGTCTATAGCAAGCGTCCAGTAGCGATTGTGCGGGGGAGCGGTGCGCTACTGTGGGATGCTGAGGGACGGACATATATTGACTGTGTGGCAGGACATGGCGTTGCTAATATTGGGCATGGACGATCTGAAATTGCCGCCGCGCTGTCTGCTCAGGCTTTGCGCCTGGTGACGTGCCCCGAAAGCATATATAACAATGTGCGAGCGCGTTTGCTGGAACGGCTGGTTAGTCTTACGCCGGAAGGATTGAAGCGGATTTTTCTGTGCAATAGTGGGACAGAAGCGGTGGAGGGTGCGCTTAAGCTGGCTCGTTTGGCGACCGGACGAACAGGGCTTGTGGCCACGTTGCGTAGCTTTCATGGACGCAGTATGGGTGCGCTCTCAGCGACGTGGGAGCCGCATTATCGCGAGCCGTTTGCTCCCCTGATTCCGGGCGTGACGCATATTCGTTACAATAATCTGGCTGCTGCCGAAGACGCAATTACTGAAGAGACGGCTGCCGTAATCATTGAGCTGGTACAGGGCGAAGGGGGCGTGCATGTCGCGACCGATGACTATGTTCACGGTCTGGCAAGACTCTGCCGTGAGCGGGGAGCGCTGCTGATCGTCGATGAAGTGCAGACTGGCTTCGGTCGTACCGGTCGCCTTTTCGCCTGCAATCATTACGATCTATCTCCTGACATCCTTTGCTTGGCGAAATCGTTGGCGGGCGGCATTCCTATGGGGGCTGTTTGTCTGGGGGAGCGCGTAATTGAGAGTGGACGTATTGGCAAAGGCGTGCATGGCAGCACCTTTGGCGGCAATCCTCTGACCTGCGCTGCGGCACTGGCAACGCTTGACATTATCGAACGAGAAGCTTTGCCCCAACGCAGTGCCGAGCTTGGCGCGTATGCTTTAGAGCGATTACGGGCTTTGCAATCTCCGCTGATTCGCGAAGTGCGCGGGCGTGGGCTGATGTTCGGTATCGAACTGACTCGGCGCGTTCAGCCCTATCTTGAAATGTTGTGCGAGCGTGGCGTTCTCGCCCTGCCCGCCGGACCGAATGTGCTGCGTTTTTTGCCGCCACTGGTGATCGAACGAGAACAGTTGGATCAGGCGCTGGATATTGTGGCAGAGGTATTGCAAGCCTCCACGTCTGTAGGGGCCTTCATTACAGGCAGCTTGAGCGAAGCTAGCTACCTGGATAGAAAGACAGGGCTTGCTCCTGCCCTGCGACCGATCAGGACGGTCCCTACCGAAGACAGCGAGGTCGCGCTTTTGCACCGGATGCTGATGATTCCTAGCTATTCCGGTCAGGAGGGGGCGCTGGCTCATTTTCTGGTTGAGCAGGCTCGGCAGATGGGCCTACATGCGTATGTGGATGAGGCTGGTAATTTTGTTGCTAGCACGGCAGAAAACCATACGAGCGAACAACCGCTCGTTTTATTGGGCCATATGGATACCGTGCGTGGCAATATTCCAGTCAGGTTAGAGGATGGCGTGCTCTATGGGCGCGGTGCGGTTGATGCTAAAGGGCCGCTAGCTGCTTTTATCTGCGCCGCCTCCCGCATTGCTCGTTCAGGCGTGACACAACGGCCCATTATTGTAATTGGCGCGGTCGAGGAGGAATCGGCAACGTCGCGCGGCGCTCGTGCGGTGGTGGAGCGTTATCAGCCGGTTGCCTGCATTATCGGTGAGCCAAGCGGGAGCCAGGCTGTGACGATTGGCTATAAAGGGCGCTTGCTGGTGGAATGCACGGTAACGCGCTCGTCGGCTCATAGCGCGGGTCCGTTGCCGTCGAGCTGCGAAGTGGCGACGGCTTTCTGGGAGCGCGTCTACTATCAAGCCGATCAGTGGAATCTGGGCCAAAGCAGCGACTCTGCAAGAAGCGCCTTTGCTGCCCTCACTCCCTCTTTACGTAGCATCAACAGTGTGCAAGATGGACTGGAAGATCGCACTCGCTTGCTCATCGGCTATCGCTTGCCCCCCGATTATGACGCGGCGGAGCTACGTACACAGCTAGACCGTTGGGCCGAGGAGCTTGATCTGCAACTGGTATTTTCAGGGGAAGAGGCCGCGTTTCAAACCACACGCACGACTCCCCTGGCACGGGCTTTCATTGGCTCTATTCGAGCGAGCGGCGGGCAACCGAGCTTTAAGTATAAAACCGGCACATCGGATATGAATGTCGTGGGTCCGGTCTGGTTTCAACAGGCGCAAGTAAGGCCGAACATCGTCGCGTATGGGCCGGGCGACTCACGGCTGGATCATACGCCGCAGGAGCATATTCAAATTGCCGAGTATCTTCAGGCTATCGAGGTGCTTGAACGGGTACTGAGAGAAGTCGCAGTGCAAAGGGAAGTAAACAATGAGATCGCTAGCTATTCTTGATTCAACGTTACGCGAGGGGGAGCAATTCGCGGGGGCCTACTTTACGCTTGAGCAGCGCCTGAAAATCGTGCGCTTGCTGGACGCTATCGGTGTGGAGATGATCGAAGTACCCTCACCCATCGCCTCGCCTGAGACGCATAGCGCAGTGCAGGCTATTTGCGAAGCTAGTTTGCGCGCTCGCATCGTTGCCCATGTACGTTGTGTGCAAGCTGATGTGCAGGCCGCTCTGGCGACACCCGTGTATGGGCTGAATCTCTTCTATGGCACCTCGAACGAGCTGCAAACTTATAGTCATGGTCGCCGCATCGATCAGATTATCGCTGATGCGGTCCCGCTGATCCGCTCCATCCGAGCTGCCGGGCGCTATGTGCGTTTTTCGGCGGAAGATGCCTTTCGTAGCGATCTAGTGGATCTGCTGACCGTCTTTGATGCCGTGGTGGAGGCTGGTGTGCAGCGCATCGGCCTGCCGGATACCGTCGGCATCGCCACTCCTCGCCAGGTGGAGCAGCTTGTGCGCCTTTGCGCTCAACGCTATCCCAATGTGGGGATTGAGTTTCACGGCCATAACGATACCGGCTGCGCGATTGCCAATACGGTGGCGGCGCTGGAAGGTGGCGCTGATTGTCTTGATGTGACCGTGCTGGGGATCGGTGAGCGCAATGGCATCGCCTCGCTCAGTGGCCTGGTGGCGCATCTCTATTCGCACTATCCAGAGCTGCTAGCGACGCACGATCTGACCCGCATCGTCGAGCTAGATCAGTATGTAGCGCGCTGCCTTGATCTCGCTATTCCTTTTAATATTCCGATCACCGCTCCTGGCGCTTTTACCCACCGGGCGGGCGTGCATACCAGGGCCATTTTGCAAAATCCCAGCGCCTATGAGGCGCTCAATCCCGGCGACTTCGGCCTCAAGCGCCATATCGACATCGGCTCGCGCTTCACCGGACGCCATGCCGTTGGGCATCGGGCCGCAACATTGGGCCTCCATTTGAGCAGCGAGGAGATCGCAGACCTGACCAACGCGCTTAAAGCCAGAGCCGAACGAGGCGCGTTAAATCTGGAAGAGGTTGATGCCTTTATTCACGCATGGTACACATCCATCCATGCCGCAACACGACTGTAAATGATCTACGAAAGGAAAACAGGAAATGGGAACGCTGACCGAAGAAATCTTTAGCTGTAAACTTGATCGTCCGGTGCGACAGGGGGAAACGGTGGTGGTGGATGTCGATCATGTGATGAGCCATGACACGACGACGCCACTGGCAATCAAGGCTTTTCGCGAATTAGCGCGTCACAATGGCGGACGCGTCTTTGATGCCGACCGCTCGCATATTGTGTTCGATCATATCATTCCCGCCGCGACCATCGCCGCCGCCACCCTGCACCGCGATATTCGCAGCTTTGCCCAGGAACAGGGCATTGCGGTCTTGCAGGAGGGGATCTGTCATCAGGTGATGCCGGAGCGCGGCTTTGTCACTCCAGGCTCGATCATCATTGGAGCCGATAGCCACACCTGCACGTATGGTGCGTTGGGAGCATTCGCCACCGGGATGGGCTCGACCGATATTGGCGTTGCTTACGCCACCGGGCGCACCTGGTTTCGCGTGCCCTCCACGATCAATGTGCATTTAACGGGAACCCTAGCTTTCGGCGTCTATGCCAAAGATATGACGTTGGAGATTGTGCGTCAGCTTGGCGTTGATGGAGCCAACTACCGTGCTATTGAGTATACCGGAGAAGCGGTTGAGCGTATGTCAGTCAGCGAGCGTTTCACGTTTTGTAATATGGCGATTGAGATGGGTGGCAAGGCTGGCTTGATTGCTCCCGATGCGATTACGCAGGAGTGGCTGCGAGGCCGGACTGAGCGTGACTATCCCATGCTGCGCCCTCGCAATCCTGAGTATGAGCGCGTTGTGGAGATTGACGTTTCGAATTTGCCACC
>DASTZT010000661.1:0-4292 GCA_035764225.1 Ktedonobacteraceae bacterium | reverse complement strand
ATTGGAGATATATCCGAGGCCAATCTGCGCATCTCTGGAAAGCCTGGCACGGTTGAGGTCATAGGAATTGAGCCAGGACAGATCACGACAAAGCATCTCCAGGAAGAGGCTCTTGTCCACGAGGGAGAAATTGTGGCTGATCCTGGGCGCGACCTGCTCAAGCTGGCAGTGATTGAGCGGCATCACGCCTCTCAACGCGTTGGCCTGGGTTTGGTGAAGGGCTTCGGACTCAAGCGAGGGGCGATTGGCTCAAGCGTGGCACACGATGCGCATAACCTGGTCATTGCGGGCGCGAGCGATAGTGATATGTTGCGGGCGGCCTATGCTCTAGAAGAAATGGGGGGCGGTTTCGTCTGCGTGGTGGATGGAGTGGTGCGGGCCAGTGTGCCGTTACCGCTGGGTGGATTGGTTTCGCCTTTGCCTGTAACTGAACTTGTGCAGTTATTACGTACGTTGGACGAGGCGGCGGCTGAACTCGGTTGTACCTTAGATCATCCGTGTATGACGTTAAGTTTTCTCTCGCTTTCTGTGATTCCGGCATTGAAGTTAACGGATCATGGGCTGGTTGATGTGGAAACTTTTACTCTTTTGCCACTACAAAGGTAGCTTGTATGTTACTTGAGCTTGCTGAATATCATTGGGTAGAGCACATTGATGATGCGCTTCTCCTTTTAGGGCGTCTTGATACCAAGACGGTGCCCCTGGCTGGTGGCACCAGTTTGCTGGGCTTGCAAGATGATACCATTCAAGCCGTGGTTGATCTGCGCGATCTTGGGCTTGCGTATATCACGGAGGATCAGCGAGGTATTCATATTGGGGCCATGACGACCCTGCAAAGTATGGCAGACGCACCTTTGCTGAAAGAGTTTGCAACAGGATTACTCGCGCGTGCAGCCTTAGCTTCTTCGGCATCGCGCTTAATTCGTAATAGCGCAACCATTGGTGGCACACTAGGCGCGGGGATTGCGTCCCAGGCCGATCTACTGACTGCTCTGGTGGCGCTGAACGCCGAAGTCGTGGTGCGCTCAGGCTCAAAGACGCAGGTCAACCTTAGCGCCGGTACAACTGAACGCCCTGGCCTGGGATTGTCGGGCGTTGTTTATCGAGGAAAGCACGAGCGGCGTCTTAGCTGCAGCTCGTTGAGCATGGAGCGACGCCCCAGCGAGCTGATTATCGAGGTAATAGTTCCTCGTCCAGGGCTACAAAGTGGCAGTTCCTTTGCGCGTATTGCCCGTACCCCTTCAGATCTTGCCCTGTTGAATATCGCTGCCCTGGTGGAGATAGAAAATGGAAACTACCAGCGTGTGCAAGTTGCGTTTGGCGGTGTGAATATGGAGCCGGTGCGCATTTATGGTATTGAGCGACAGCTCGCGGGTCAACCTCTGACTCACCCCATTGATAATCGGCAACTTCTGGAGGCTGTACGCGTTGGTATGGCGGAATTTCGCCCGCCTTCGGATATGCGGGCCAGCAGCGGATACCGGCGTGTTTGTGGCATGAATCTGGCGTATCACGCGTTGGAAGAGGCGATAAATGTGGCGCATTGGCGCGGTATGGTTTCGTCGGAAAGGGGCCGCTAATTCATGGAACTCGAATTGCGAATCAATGGCGTCGTTGCCAGTCTGGATGTTGCGGCCAACGAATCGTTGCTCACGATGCTACGTCGGGAGGGCTATTGTAGCGTGAAACAGGGGTGCGAAACTGGCGAGTGCGGAGCCTGTACCGTGCTGGTTGACGGCATCCCTCGTCCAAGTTGTGTCATGCTGGCTGCTCAGGCGGGCGGCTGTACGTTAACGACGGTCGAAAGCCTGGAAGTAGCTCGCTCCCGGCACCCGTTACAAGAAGCGTTTATCGAGGTGGGGGCCGTCCAATGTGGATTTTGCACGCCCGGCATGATTCTCGCGGCCTCGGCTTTGCTGAAAGAAAATGCCAGCCCGACCGAAAGCGAAGTGCGGGAGGCGCTCTCCGGCAACCTTTGTCGCTGTACCGGGTATGAGAAGCCTGTGCAGGCGGTGCTACGTGCGGCAGCCGTAATGCGGGGCGAGATCGTCATGCCGCCAGAACATCATATTATGAACATCGAGCAGCTCTCCACTCAGGATACCTCTGAGAAATCTTCCACCAATGGTATCTCTCTGGGAGGCAAGCTGCATCAGACGGTTACTGGCAATACGGCGGGAGCAACGACGAAAATCCCTGCAATCACAAATGGTCATAGCAGTGCGATGGCCGCTCTCACCAACCATTTGCAAATGGTTGGTAATGCCGTAGAGCGGACCGATGCGGTCAGGTTGGTGACTGGTAAGCCCTCTTTCGTGGCTGATGTGCAGCTGCGAGGCATGCTTTACGGGCGTATTTTAACCAGCCCTCATGCGCACGCCGTTATTCGTAATATCGATATATCGGCAGCCAAAGCTCTACCAGGAGTGCTTGCTGTCTTGACGTATCGAGATGTGACGCGTGTACCTTATTCTAGCGTGGAATATACGCAGGTGAGCACCAGAATCCTCGATCAATATTCCCTGGATTATATCATGCGCTATCCTGGTGATCGCGTTGCGGCGGTGGCAGCAGAAACGCCAGAAATTGCAGAGCGTGCCCTCAAGCTGATCCAGGTTGACTACGATCCTCTGCCGCCTATTCTTGATCTGCGTCAGGCGTTAGAGCAACATGCGCCCCATTTGCACCCGGAGTCGGAGTCCCAGGGTATTTTTGATGCCTCGCGCAATATCGCCGCCCGGATGCGCTCGGAAACAGGCGATGTCGAGCGTGGCTTTGCTGAGGCCGATCTGGTAGTGGAGGGCGAATACTTTGTGCCAGCGCAGCAACAGGTGCCAATTGAAAATCATACCGTCATCACGTACTTTGACGAGGATGATTGCCTGATCGTACGCACAGGAACGGAGGCCCCGCATTATATTCGTAGAACTCTTGCCTCTTTGCTTGCGATGCCCTCACGTCGCATTAAGGTTGTCAGCTCGAAAGTTGGGGGGAGCTTCGGAGCGAAACAGGAGATTGTGCTGGAGGATCTCTGCTCCTTGCTCACGGTAGCCACCAACCGACCGGTAATGCTAGCTTATTCGCGACAGGAAGAGTTTCGCAGTAGTCGCACGCGTCAACAATATATTTTGCGGCTGAAAACTGGAGTAAAGCGCGATGGCACGATCACTGCGAACCAGCTCGCGCTCATCGCCAGTACGGGCGCTTATGCAACACATCCATTAGTGACGCAGGGGGCGGCATCCTCCAAAACATTGTCTCTCTATCCTTGCTCAAATCTGCGTTTTGTGGCCGAGGTACTTTATACCAGCCAGCCGCCAGTGGGGGCATCGCGTGGTTTCGAATCCGCACCGGAATTCTTTGCCCTTGAAAGCCATATGGATGAAATTGCCAGGCAGCTTGGTATGGATGCGCTGGAATTGCGCCGCAAAAACTGGATCAAAGTTGGCGATGAGTATCCTCTCGCCAAAGAGGTAAAGAAGGCCAGGGATGCAATGCCCCTGGTTGAAAGTTGTGGTCTGCCGCAGTGCTTGCAAACGGTAGTGGAAAAGTTAAACTGGAGCGAAAAGCGCGGGCGAGTGAGCAATCAGCCTGTGCGTCACGGCGTTGGTCTGGCCCTTGCGCTCCACAGTTCTCAGCCGGTGAGCGTTGATACCGGCGGTGCCATCATAAAGCTCAACGAAGATGGCTCCTTTGATGTCTTCGTGGGCGCAAATGATGGCGGTAGCGGCTCCGCAACGCTGCTAGTACAGATCGCAGCCGAGGCGCTTGGAGTGCCTATCGACAGTATATCGATGCATACCTCTGATACCAGTTTGACCTCCTTTGAGATCGGCTCCAGTGCTGACTCGACCATCTATGTCAGTGGCGGAGCTGTGAAAAGGGCCGCTGAACAGGTGCATCGACAAATGCTGGCCGTAGGCGGGCGTATGCTCAACGTGCTGCCCGAAACGCTCAAGATCAGGAGGGGCAGTGTGGTGGCTCCCAGCGGGCAGAAGATGACGATCCAGCAGATCGCGGCCTACTCTTTCTATGCCGAGAATCGTCATATTATGACCACCGCCTCTTGGAAAGTTCCCTATGTGCCGATCTCTTTCGCGGCGCAAGGGGTCGAGGTTGAAGTAGATACCGAGACTGGCTGTGTGCGCGTGCTGAGAGTGGTAACTGCGGTTGATGCCGGGCGCGTGATTAACCCGCTAATTGCTGAAGGGCAAGTTCAGGGAAACGTAGCGCAGGCTCTGGGAGCCAGTATGTGCGAAGAGCTGATTTACAGTCAGAAGGGGGAGCTGCTC
>DASTZT010000660.1:0-3282 GCA_035764225.1 Ktedonobacteraceae bacterium | reverse complement strand
GGGCGTGCTCTTTGAGAAAGGTGAGATAGTCTTGAGCGAAAAGTTCCGACTGCTGTAGTATCGTAGAGGCTTGCTGAATGGTTGCCAAATGATAGAGAACTGGATCTTTGTGACGCCCAAAGGGCACATTAAATTGTCCCTGCTTGTTCACGCGGTAGAGGCCATTAAAACAGGTTTTGTTCAGATAAATAAAGCGAGCAGCCTGTTCCACTGTCGAAAGATCAGCCGCGTTTTGTGCCCTTACGTGATAGAAATACCCTTGAGAGTGCTTGTCGCGATGGACATCAAGCAGAGGCAGTAGCTCCTCTAGCTGGTTACGCACAACCCGATATACGTTAATAAGCTCGACATTTGCATCATTGAGCAACATCGTTGGATAGCCCAGAGCAAATGCCACCGCTCCCCCTCCAACAAACGGTTCTAAATAGCGGCCAAACGATGCAGGCGCTGCGCCGATAATCGCGTCTACAAGTTTCCGCTTGCCTCCAGCCCACTTTAAGAACGGTGGCACTGCTGTACCTCCAAAAAACGTTAGTCCATCACCACGATCAACTTGCCAAAGTTTTTATTTTCGCCCATCGCGGCATGGGCCGTTGCGATCTCGTGTAAAGGATAGGACTGCTCGACAATCGGCTTGACGATCCCTTTCGCCAGCAAGGGTACGACCTGGGTGGCGAAGAGGCGCGTTACCGTCAACTTCTCTTCCAGCGTGCGCGTGCGCAACGTGCAGCCGCGCATCTGGATACGCTTGCCCATCAGCATGGCCAGGTTGACATTGGCCTGCGCTCCTCCCATCGTCGCCAGGAAGACGAGACGGCCCCAGATAGTCAGGGCTTCCAGATTTTGCGCCAGGTAGGACGCGCCCATAAAATCCAGTGCCACATGGACGCCCGCGCCATTGGTCAGGCGATTAACCTCAGCCGCGAAATTTTGATCGGAGAGTCCCACATCCAGCCCAAGCTCTCTGGCCCGCTCCAATTTGCTCGGCGTGCGCGAGGTGCCAAAAGTCGTCGCCCCCACTGCATGAGCCAGTTGGATTGCCGCTGTGCCGACGCCGCTCCCTGCGGCATGAATCAAGACCCGCTCCCCCATCCGCAGTCCGGCCTGAGTAAATAGCGCATCGTGGGCAGTCATAAACACTTCCGGTATGCCTGCCGCCTGCACAAAGTCCAGGTTTTCGGGGATCTCTACCAATAACCCTTCATGTGAAAGAATATATTCCGCCTGACCGCCGCCGCCCGCAATACCCATGACGCGCTGGCCCACTTTCCATGAGCGTGCCAGGGGCCCAACAGCCTCGACCTCGCCTGCGAATTCAAGCCCCGGAATATTGGAGGGCGATCCAGGCGGTGCGGGATAGCCGCCCGCGCGTTGCAATAGATCTGCTCGATTGATGCCCGATGCTCGCACCCTCACGCGCACTTGATCCCCCACTGGTTGGGGCGTCTCAACGTCCTGTATCTCCAATACTTCCGGTCCGCCCGGCCTGGTAATAATTGCTGCTCGCATACGTTTTACTCCTTCAACTTGATAATCGTTAGTCTGCGTTACACCTCTATTGTACGATGTAGCGCTGAAGTATTGGGCATAGGGGAGAGATTGCTCACATATGAAAAGCGGGTTGTGATGGTCGGTGTCAGCTCAGAGAGGCAACTAGCGCAGCTCTGGCAACCTGCTATAATATCTGCGAGCAAAGTGGTGATACTGATAAATACTAACACATAAGGAGCAACCAGTAACAAATGAATCCATTTGATAAACTTAAATCCAGAGTCTCGGCTTTTCCCGATGTAGACTTAAGCCAGGGAAGGAGTATCGCGTACTCGCGGAGCGTCACCAGCCGCATGATGGAACTGATGGATGGCAATGCGCATGGCAACGTACATGGCGGGACGATTATGCGCATGGTCGATGAAGCCGCCGCAGTGGTGGCGATCAAGCACGGAAGGCGTCCAGTTGTCACCGCATCCGTCGAAAGATTCGATTTTCTTGCCCCGGCCTATATCGGAAACGTTGTCCATGTTGATTGTTGCATGACCTATGTTGGAAGGACCAGTATGGAAGTGGGTGTCGAGGTGACGGCTGAGGATCTGGTGACTGGCGAGGTACGTAACATTGCCAGCAGCTATGTAATCTATGTTGCCCTGGATGAGAACGGCAAACCCACCCCTGTACCGCCGCTCGTTCCCGCCAACGCCGAAGAAACTGCCAGAATAGAGCAAGCCCGCATCAGACGCATGCACAGACAGCTTGTAGACGAAGAAATGGCAAAAATGCGTTCTGACACACCATCTCAACTGACTTCAGACCAGGAAAAATAAAACGCCTTATTATCCGCTCACTTGTCCGATATCGTCATTATCTGGGAGTTTGCGCATCAAAAATGAACCGACTTCGCAGTCTCCTTGCTCTTTTGTATGCCTGCCGCATCGTTTCCAGAAGCACGCAAATTGCGGAATAACCATTGAATGATCAAATCTCGCTCATACGGAGAGGGAGGAGTAGCATGCCCAAAGACGATTCATCCCCGATATCTGAAGGTAGAGAGGATGATTTTCCCAGTCTTGATTTGTTGTTTGAGCTGATAAAAGATCGTATCGCAGTGCAAAGATGGAGAGCCAGCGATTTCGATAGTAAGGCTAATTTTTTGCTAGGAGCGGGCACGGCCCTTATGAGTGCCGCTCTGCTTTTGCAAAGCGTGCTGTTACAGACGCGCCCACAGGCTGCAATGTTTCCTTTCTGTCCTCTCCTTATCCATCAATCTTTACGCTTGTTGCCACTGCTAGTCCTCCTGGTTGTCTACTTAGCGACGATGCTCTGTGCTTTCTTCGCTTATATCGTGAGAGAATATAAATATGCTCCAGATCTCGGTGAATTATATAATCGCTCTCTTAAGAGGGAAGAAAGAAGTACGAAGTTAGAAGCATTGAGAGACTTGATAGATGTTTATAAGGAAAATGATAAAATAATCAATAATAAACGATTTTGGACGAGGACTGCTTTCATCGCCTTTGGAGGTGAAGTCACAGTACTCGTACTGGTCTTGCTTGTTCAGACTGCCTGTTAAATCCCCTTCGTACCGACCTCCCACGATGAATCGGGGAGCTACAGCGCGTCCGATTTATCGCCTGTCCTTCCCTCCACGCTGATGAAATGGTGGTCTGAAATGGAGATTCTCTCACCGACGGAAAAGAGGTTCGAGACAAATCGAGAGGGGAAATGGAAGCAGGGCAAGCGGAGGGCAAGCGCAAGGCCCCCACATCCACGCCCGCCCCGCCCCTT
>DASTZT010000659.1:0-5266 GCA_035764225.1 Ktedonobacteraceae bacterium | reverse complement strand
AAGGGGAAGTAGGCATTGACGACTCCTGTTTCTTTGAAGCGAGCATCCAGCAGGCGCTGCACGTTTTCCCAGATGGCATAGCCATAGGGCCGGATAATCATGCAGCCGCGCACCGGAGCATAGTCCGCCAGCTCGGCTTTACGTACGACTTGATTGTACCAGGCTGAAAAGTTATCCTCCTGGTCGATAATGTCCTCGACATACTTTTCTGCTTCTGCCATAATTGCAATGATCTCCTATCTTGACCTGATGTATGAATAAACAGGCATAAAAAAACTCGCCCCTGAGAAGGACGAGATTATGACCCGTGGTACCACCTTGTTTGAGTTGTGGTTAGCCACAACTCCTCTTAATTGTTGCCTCCAGCTAACGGTGAGGCTTCCGGTCAGTTTCTCACTGACGCTCCCAGGTGGGTTTCGACAGGGCCTCCATCGCCGACTTGCACTCTCTCGGCTCGCTGCTCGAAGACGCCTCCGCCTACTGATCCTGGTCTGCGCGTTCTCGATATTCTATTTATGGTGCCAAGAATACACCATGAGGCTCCCTGTGTCAAGGGCGGGAGCTAGCATCCTATCCCGCCAGGGCAAGCGCAAGGCCCCCTCATCCACCCACGCCCTGCCCCTTGCCCCTACCAGCCTCCCAACATTGTGCGTCTCGTTTGGTTTTTTTGGGAATCGGTAGGGGCAAGGGGCGAGGCGGAATGGGTGGAAGGGGCCTTGCGCTTGCCCTTGTCGGCGCGTTGATGCAAGAGCGTTGGGGGAATCGGTAGGGGCAAGGGGTCGGGTGGAATAGGGGGAAGGGGCCTTGCGCTTGCCCTTGTTCCTCTGCCCATATCACCTTTTTGGGTGATAGCAAGTTATTCGAATGCATTGTTTGTGCTCAGACCTCTGGTATTACGTTTACTTGCGGTGTAGACTTAGAGCGTTGTGTGCTTTGGTTAGTATAAAGTGGAGCAAGCTATGTATTACCACTTCCATCGTAGTGCCCTCGCTCTTCTTGCCTGTTGTCTTGTTACCCTGTTAGCTGCCTGCTCCTGGCAGCCCTTCGATACGACGACAGGCCAGCCATCCAATACAGGAACCCCGGTATCAATGCCCCAATCCGCTCTCACCCCTTCTGTTACGCTCCCACAAACCCAGATCGGCTGCCCGACTGCGGGTACAAGTCGGGCGGCGATAATGGCTCCCATCGGGGCGGGAGCCGATCCAAGCATTGTGTATATCTTCAACCAGGGGCTAAATCCTCCTGTCGCTGGCATTTTGCGACGATATGATATCGTCACTGGAGCTAAAACGGATATTGTGAATATTCCTCAGGGAGTGTTTGGGGCAGCTCAACTTTCCACCGATGGGCAGTGGATTATTTTTGTTTCTCAGGTAGCCGGGCATGCAGCGATCCAGATGGTCCGTGTAGATGGTCAGAGTTTGCAGACACTGTATTGTGACGATCAAAGCAGCATCCTCCAGCTCCAAATGTCGCCAGATCAGCAGACGATTGTGTTTGCCAAAAGTGGTGCAGCCGCGGGTGTGTATATGTTTCATCTCGCGTTCGATGACAAAGCCACAAAGATTGCTGGCGGCAACTTTTCGCTCGTGACCTGGCTGGATAATACCCACCTGTACGCTCTATCTACAGCGTTCCAGACGACAGCTCCGCCGAAGCTGGCCTTACTTGACATCAATAAGCCGGGCCAGACTGCCAACGCGCTGCCCCAGATTTTCGCGCCCGCCTCCGCCTGCGCGAGCTTTGATAGCAGCGTAGATGCTACCAGGTTGTATTACAGTCAGTGCCAGGGGATAGCGGCTACTGGTGTGGGGCCAAGTAGTATTGCGGAATTGCCAGCCGCAGGTGGGAAGCCCAACACGATTTATAATAGCGCAACCCAGGCGGTGACGACGTTACGCGTGGCCTCCACTACTGTACTGCTGTTTCTGGTGAAGAATCCTCCCCCTGCCAAGCCTGTGCCTAACGCGCCACCGACCAATGGGTTGTGGAGGATTAATGTCGATGGGACCGGGCTGACACATCTTGTCAACATCGGCGCAGGTCAGGATGCTGTGCTCAATGAGTATTCGCAGTATACCTGGTCCAACGTCTCGCGCGACGGGAAGATGTTTGCGATCAAAACCATCGATCAGAATGGCGGGCAAGCGTTAAGTTTTGAAGCTATTGCGGGCGGCAATGCGACGACGTTTGTGCAGTTTGCGGGCGTTGGCAACGTTCACATTGTCGGCTGGACCAGCATGTAGAAAACGAGATCTGGTTTGATTCACAAAGAGACAATGCGTGTTTTCGCGTTCTGGTTATTGCGTTCCAGGCGTACCAAAGCCCAGATATACCAGGTTGCGAAGGTGCGATACGGTCGCCAAAGTTCGCCACGCTCACGGGCTTCCTGTTTAGAAGGGCGTGCGGGCAACTGGTAGGCCAGGCGTAACCCTTCAAGCAGACCTAAATCGTCAACAGGCCATACGTCGCTACGCCCGAACGTAAAAATCAAGCACATCTCAGCGGTCCAGCGACCAATGCCTTTGACGGCGGTGAGCTGGTCGATGATCTCTTCGTCGGTGAGTTCGTGCAGGGTTGCTAATTGCAACTGCCCGGAGTGGATATGCTCGACGAGATTGTGGATATACCTGGCTTTGGGCATCGAAAGTCCCAGGCTGCGTAGACGCTCAACGTCCACTGGCCAGAGGTTTTCTGGCGTGACCTTGCCCTCCGGTAAAGAGGCGCACACGCGGGCCATAATCGCATCGGCGGCCTTGACCGAAATCTGCTGCGAGATAATCGCATCAACCAGGGCCGTGAAGATATCTGGATCGGGTTGTAAAGTGCATGGGCCGACACGCTCAATGGTGGTTCGCATCACAGGATCAACATCACATAAGTACGCTGTAGCGGTGGCAACAACGGTGGCGAACGAGTTTTGCATCTATCCTTCTTTCCTCGCTAATGATACCCATTAACCTGTGCAGGTAGTATAGTGGGAAGAAGAACATTTGTCCAGTACAAGTTGATCTTGCCTGGACAAATGCGGGCGCGATCAGAGGAGAATGTTGACAGTCGTTCGCTTCGAGCGGCACATTTTTTGCCGTGTGCCAACTATCTCTGTCTGCTCAATCGAATCCATAATCTTCAGAAAATTATGGATTGAGACGGAACATTCGAACTCTTGATGTAAGCGTTGCACTAGCTCTCTGGCTGGCATTTGCTTGTCTGGAGCGGCCTCTAAAATGCTATGCGCGCGCTCCTCGATTTGTCTGTATAAGGTTATCTGAGGCTGGAAAGGCGTTAATTTTGCCTGTTCCATTACCTCTTTGTAATTGGGCTGGAAGATCGCGATCCTTTTCCCTCCCCAGGCTTTTTTGGCGCGTGTCCTGATCACAGGATTGGAATTGAGCATCCCTCGCACCTGCCCGGCAGTAATACCTGCTTCCTTCATCAATGCCTTTTTGAGGACACCATAATCCAGCTCTTCCGCTTCATGGCTCCTGAAGATCCCGGCAACAAAATCTGCCACCTGCTCTTTAGTCCAGACACGCCTTTCTGCCTTGATCTCAATATGTGACCAGGATTTAAGCCCCCACTTGCCGCTATAGCCAAGAGCCACAAAGCGGTTATCGACCATAATCTGATTAAAAAGGTCGGCCTCGGTTATCTGCTCGTATCCCAGGTGGACTAAGCGATGATTAATCTGGTCGGCAATGTCTGTGATGCTCATTGGCGATTCTGTCTCGGTTAAGATGCGCTTGACTTGATTGCCTCGCCCCTGCAAACATTCAAACTTGCCCCAGATTAAACCATCATCACGTCTCTCTATCGAAGCGCATAGATCGATGAGCCAGCTAAATTGCAGCAGCGTCAATTGCTCGAACTTTCTGGGTTCCTTTTGCAGCCTGAGAAAAATATCCTGCTCTGTTTGAGGAAGGACTGTTTCCCAGGTGAGAAAATTGTTCAGAGATTTCACCCCGTTTTCTAAAAGCTCTTCGAGCGTTGGCTCAATGTGCCCCCAGATCGGTATGGTATATTCTCGTAGCGGCACTGAAGTTTGATAGTCTATTTCTAAGCCCTGAGCGCCAATAAGGGCCATTAGCAGAAAAAGGGATGATTGGACTGCTTGCGCGTTGGCGTTGAATTGTTGACCAATCCGCTCTAAAAGTCTGGTTTCTACAATGATGTGGCTCGGCTCTTCTGCGACGATGTTGCGTATTGTTCGCATCAGCAGGTGTACTACTGGATGTACATGGTAGTTTTTCCCGGTATAATCCTGCTCAATCAGGATGGAGCGCAAAATTTCGAGCGCCCTTTTCTCGATTTGACGAATTCGCTCGCGAGAAAGGCCGTAGACATCCCCTATTTCTTCAAGCGTGACCCTTTCAACACCGCCTACGCCGTGCCGTCTTTGGACCACGATCCACGCTCGCTCATTGTATTCTCGTCGCAACACTTCTTCTATCAGTGCAGGGATATTTTTGAAAATGTGCTCTGTTGTGATTTCAGAGCCATCTCCTGAAGGAAGGACTTCGATGGCGAGAGACTGGCAGCATTGAAGCCAGTTCACCTGGTTTTCACTATTGATGGCGTTGAGGAGCGCGACAAGTGAGGCGTTAATATTGCTAAGGGATGTTGAATGGAAGCCGCGAAGGGCACGCAGACGCGCACTTTGGGTATAGTAGAGTTCACCAACGGTCATGATCCCCGCTTTTGCAAGGGCTCTATGCGTTTTTATGTCAAGATGCAGGCGATTGAGGGAAAGGCTTTGGATTGCCAGAGGTAGTAGTTTTGGTTGCGGCCCAAGAGGTGCTTTGATGTGGGGAGGGAGAACGTGCTGATCGCGAACAAACTGTCCATTGGCTTGCGTGTAGGATGGAGCCAACAACGGCACTAATTTAGCATAGATCTCTTTGACCCCCATTTTCCCCAGATCTTTGATGCTAGCGAGACTTTCACTGGCTCGGATTACGTCACCTACCGTCCATTTGAAATTATGACTGAGCAGTGCGTTCAAGGTGCGCACTGACAACCCCCAGCTTTTGAGCGATATAGAGTCAAATTTGAGCGCAATTTCGGATAGCGTTGCCGGGTTGGTTTCTAACCATAACGATGTCATTTTTGACCTCCTGCTTACTACAACTGGGGCTTCATCCTAAATAAAAATAGCAAGCCTTAACTCATCAGTACCAAAATACGACTCCCTCCCTTCCCAACATGTTTACTAATAGGCACTATTATAACGTATTGAACTGATTAAGGTAATGATTCCGCAATT
>DASTZT010000658.1:0-16765 GCA_035764225.1 Ktedonobacteraceae bacterium | reverse complement strand
TTTGCCCTTATTACGACTGCGGGGGTCCATTTACGCGACCAGGAGCCATTTAATAGAGAGGGAGACAATAGCTGGCGCGTTATTCCGGGGGATGCCACTGTAGAGCAATTAATGATCACGCACGACCACTATGACCATAGCGATGCAGATCGAGATATTAATTGTGTATTTCCGCTTGACCGCTTACATGAGCTGGCACGTCAGGGAGTGATTGCTGGGGTCGCTAATAAACATCTTGGTTTTATGGGTTACACACAAAACTTCCGCGATTTATACGAGCGGGCCGCGCCCGAAATGGCGAAGATGATTGTTCGTTCCAATGCCGACGGGGTAGTACTTACGGCAGGATGCCCACTTTGTCATAGAGTAGTCTGCACGATTGCCCGCGAGGTGGAAATGACCGGCATTCCCACCGTTGTCATTACGGTTGCACCTGAGCAATCGATGCAAGCGGGACCACCCAGGATTATAGCGCCTTACCATTTCAAACTAGGCCATAGTCTGGGCGGTCCTTATCAGACCGATCTTCAGTGCAAAGTGCTTATGGATGCGCTCAAACGTTGGGAGACGCGCGAGGAACCGGGCCATCTCTGGGAAATCTCATACCCAGAATATGATAGTAGCACCTGGCAGCCGATTGATCTGCAAGAAGGCTAATCAGAGCCATCCCTTCTCCTCTGCGAGATGAGCTGCCTCAATGCGATTGTGCGCGCCTAGCTTCTGGATCGCGACTGAAAGGTAGTTGCGCACTGTGCCTTCAGAAAGGAAGAGCGAGGCAGCAATCTCGTGAATACTTGCGCCCTGTATAGCTGCGGCCAACACTGCACGCTCTCGCTCAGTCAACGGATTATTCCCCGAACTCAGCGCCGCCAATGCCAACGAGGGATCGATGACTCGCTCGCCTGCAACAGCGCGGCGAATGGCCGTTGCCAACTCTGCTGAGGGGGCATCCTTCAAAAGAAAACCAACTACGCCGCTCTCCATCGCCTGCCGCAAATAGCCAGGACGCCCAAACGTTGTCAGGATAAGCACGCGGCAAGCAGGCATATGCTCATGGAGAGCAGCTGCTGCTGAGAGGCCATCACATCCAGGCATCTCGATATCAAGTAAAGCCACTTCAGGATGGGTTGCACACGCAGCCTTCACCACCTCATCACCTCGTCCCACTTCAGCCACAATCTCAATATCCCCCTCAAGCGTGAGCAATGCTGCGATTGCTCCCCGTACCATCGCTTGATCTTCTGCTAACAACACACGAATCATGCTCGTTCACCTCTTTTTTCTGCAAAGTCAGGAGCTTGCGAGAGGTTGTGTACGGGCGAGGCGGGTAAATCAGGCTTGCTATTTCTCTGGATCAGCGGTAAAGAAACAACAAGGCGGAAACCGCCATCGGCGCATGCTCCCACGCCGCATGTACCACCTAGCATATCCACACGCTCAGTCAGACCGCGCAAACCATTGCCTCGACTCCCGTTCACCGTTCTGTCTGGAGCCAGCGTTTGAGCAGTAGCGACCTGAGCCGCGCCTGAGCCATCATCGACGATTTCGATCTGGACTCCTTGCTGCTCGCGCCGCAGACGAATGCAACATTGGTGAGCGCGGCTGTGGCGGATAATATTCGTCACGCCTTCGCGTATGGTCCAGGCCACGACAGCCTCTATGGCCGTCGGCAGCGCATCTTTGTTGCGTTCATCGCTTTCATAGTGAAAGGCGATGCCAGCGGCTGCGAGCATTTCGCGGGCACTCTGTAATTCATTGGCCAGCGTGGGTTGGCGGTAGCTAGCAACCGCTTCTCGAACTTCTTGCAGGGTTGTTCGTGCTACAGCTTCGACATCACCAATCTCAACGATGGCACGTTCTGGCGCTACCTTGATTAGCCGTCGAGCCAGTTCACTTTTGAGGGCAATCAGTGAGAGGTTATGGCCCAACAAATCATGCAGATCACGAGCAATGCGCAGCCGCTCGGTCGTCACTGCTAAACGAGCAATCTCTTCTCGCGCCTCGTGTAACTCCCAGCTGGTTGTAATTGAGCGTATAATGCTGAAACTGATAATACCAATGGCGCAGACGCTAAAAGTTGCCTGTCCAATGGCAAACAATCCTATGTGGAGCACCAGTCCGAGACCTACTATGAGGAACACCAGTCCTCCCACGACTTGCAGCACACGCTTCGTCGCAAGACGGCCTGCTATATATCCACAGACAAAGTCGAAGAGAACAAACCAATCTTTTCCATTGATCAGAATGAGAACGACGCTTAAAGCGGTCAGTGCGATTATCGATAGCCATACCTCTGCCTCTCGCGCAGGAGATAAGGTGACGAGCTGCCGCGCGCGTCGCCAGGACGCCCAGAGATAGATACCGAAGAAGAGTGCCAGCCCAGGCAGAGAAATGATCAAGTCAGCCAATGATGCATGAGAAAGAAAAAGCTTGATGACGATAGGAGTAACAAATGGCAACCAGATGATCCATAACAGCCATAAGACATAAGGGGAACGCACCCTTGCTCTTAAAGGGTTAGGAGATATATTGGAATTGCCTCTATGTGTGTGTTCCATCCCTATCTGCCTCTCTGCGTTATCACTCAAGATGGATAAACGGATGTATAACAACGTTGATTGAAGAACGTGGTGCAGGCACTGGCGGAAGAGAACATGCTGCTCTCTTCCTTTCCAGTTTCATCGTACCACATCTCGTACAGCTAGATCAGGCTGCGAGGGTTCTGGCGAAGAAGTCGCTAATCATATGGATCAACACGTCAGGGCCAGGTTGCTCGATCTGTCCAGCGGTGGGAGCAGCCAAACCGTGACCATCATGCTGTATCATCACCAGCGTGGTCGGAACGCCTGCGGCATGTAAGAGCTTTGCCAGATCCTGGGAATGATGGGGAGCGACGAACCAATCATCAGCTCCATGCATAATCAGGAATGGCGGGTCGCCAGGGGCCACATAGTTTACAGGGCTGACGGTTTTGAGCCTGGCAACCGAGGATTTACCACTGCCTCCCAGAGCATGTCCAATATCCTGCACCCAGCTCGGAGAACCGCTCCAGTTATTCAAGTCGGCTGGCCCCCACATATCGACCACAGCCTGTACGCGGCTCGACTGATCCAGGTATTGTCCCACATCAAAACCCGCCTGTGGCCCGACAGTACCCAGCATAGCGGCCAGGTATCCACCCATACTCACGCCGTAGACGCCGATACGCTGCGGGTCGATCCCTAGCTCGCTGGCATGAGCGCGCAAAAAGCGGACGGCGCACCTGGATTGTTCAATTTCGTCTACCAGCTTACCAAACGGGACAAGGTTGTAGTCAATCGAACCGACAACGAAGCCCTTGCTGACCAATGTATCGCGTAGCTGCGTAAAGTAAACGCCATCCGTTCCATCTAACTGGCGATCTCCTTGCAGTCCTTCGCCTCCATGAATGTAGAAAACGACGGGAGCGGGACGGGCTGCCTGGGCCGAAGGTTCGACCAGATCCATCGCCAGCGGATTACCACCAGGGCTACAATACGCCAGTGTCATCTGACCGGGGGATGCATGGATAGCCGATGTAGAGGCAAACCAGGCTCCATTGGCAGCATTCAAGCCTCCAGCCCAGGTCATCAGGCTGACTAATAACAGCACGGGCACCATTGCCAGAGCAGTCCGCCACGCTTTCGGTGTCGCTATCCGCAGGCGAGGAATGATGGTACACAGCAACAAAGCCAATACCATCAGCCCTAGTGCAGGTAGGAAGAGCTTCAGCAGGCTATCGGACAACTGGGCAGTCAGTAGAAAAATTGCGATAAAGAGTTGAGCAGTTTTGAAGTTTATCGCAACCCATACCAGGAAAGCCACGACGGAAAAAGATGGCAGCCCTGCCAGGATCAAGCGTCCAGCTCTGGATTGCACATTCCAGGTGCGTGCAGCGAGACAGAGAAAAAAGAAGGCTGAGACTCCTTCCATCACAGGCAGGTAGAGATCGAGCGTGCTGAGCGTCTCTGCTCGCCATACCGTAGGCCCAATGGCAAATCCGGTGATATGGGCAATAGGCCAGAGTAGCGCAGCTACAGCCTCGATTACTCCCGCAGCAATCAGAAGGCTACGTGCAGGAACCGCAACGACGGAAAGCGCGATCATGGCCTGCACGAAAGCGCCTCCAAAGAGGAGAGCCGTTAGCAGTCCCGCTTGAGGAGGCTGCTCTAGCACACCGATAAAGTGGATCACAGCCGCGCTGAGAGTAAAGAGAGCGGTCCAATACAGCAGTGCCCCTCGTTTGAGACGGTTTGCAACGAGCCAGGTAGGGGTTGCATATACTTGACGAGTAGGGAGAGATTTTTGTAGTAATTCTGTACTCATAAGATCATTCCTTTGCTTGCGATTATCTCTTAGTAGTAATCATGTTGTGACTGCACTTCATTGCTATCACATATCTTCTTCAGACAATTCAAATATAGATCAGACAGGGGCAGATTCAGTAGTGCAGAACATCATAAATATGGCATGACAAATGTCATATTACGCTCGGCGATCTTTTCGCTTCAAAAAGAGGGCGGTGATGCAGGCTAATAGCACAATCATCACCACTAAAGCAAGCCACATCATCAAAAGGTACATGCTGGCATCGCTCTGGTGGTAGGTAGAGAAAAGTGTGCCCTGATAGATCAGCTGATTGCCAAATAAGGTATCTCCGGCAATCTTATCGCTATGGAGACCAACTATCGAGCCTAACGCCGCCATTGCCCAACGCGTGACGAACACCATCGAGAGCAGCTGGGTTACAGCGTCTTTAAACGGGAAGACGGTACCAGAAAAAATAACTTGTGGAATGAGAATAATCGGGATAAAGCTCATCGCCCGATCAGTACTGGGAGCAACGGCAGAGATGGCTAATCCCATCATCAAACCGGCAAGAGATGCCAGCGCCAGCGTAATATACACTTCCAGCAGAGCGGGCCACAGTATCCCCTGTTGGAACGGATCGACTGTGTGGATGATAACCACGAGCAACGCGCTTTGCAGCAAGCATAACAGGGCTAAGACGACGATTTTTGAGCACATATAGGGGATGATTCCTAGATTGACGGCGCGCTCACGGCGATAGATAGGAGCCTCTTTCACAATTTCGCGAGCAGCATTGACGCAGCCAAACAGGACAGCAGAAAACCCCATAATAAACAGGATTTTCTGGGCGTTCACACCCGATCCCAGAGCAATAAAATCCTGAAGCGCGGCCCGTTCTCCACCTCGTGACTTCGCGTAGAGTTCTCCGTGACGATCTTTTTTGAGAAAGGTTTCCACGCGCTCACAGCTATCCGATACAATAGAGTCTGTAGGAGTGGGAATATTGGGCTGACCACTGGGGGTCAGGATAGCAGCAGCAGTCGGACATCTCACCAGGTGGTCGTTTAAAAATATACCGTTGCTCACTTCGTATTTCATCAACAAGACAATCAATAGCGCGATCACAGGAGCTTGTAAAAATAGGATCAACAGATTACCGGGATCATTTTTGAGTAATTCAAGGTAGCGCAGAGAGAGCAGGCAGAATTGTTGCCATCGGTTGCTACGCCTGGGGCGCTTGCATTCGCGAGCTTGCTTGCAGCGGTGCGTATTGCTCACAGAGACATCATTCATCAGGGCGGTAACATATTTTTGATAGTCGGAGGATGCTTTGAAACGTTCCTCTGCTTCTAACGGAGCATTGGGAGCATCCTCCGTTGGCTCCAGAGCACCATAGATCTCAGCAAAGTCTGTTTTGCCAAAATATGCTCGCGCTCTCGCAGGGGGTCCAAAATAGACCAGACGACCACCATGAGCAAGAAAGCAGATATAATCACAAATAGCAATATTGCTCGTGGCGTGTGTGACCAGGACAATCGTATGCCCCTTATCCGCCAGCTTACGCAGCAGAAACATCATCCGGCGATCCAGACCGGGATCAAGCCCTGAAGTTGGTTCATCCAGAAAGAAAATACTCGGCTTATCCAGCAATTCCAGCGCAATCGAGACACGTTTGCGCTGCCCTCCAGAGAGTCTATTAATCAGTAAACGACGGCGCTCTTTCATATCAACTTCCGCCAACACCTCATCGATACGCTGATTGATCTGCTCGCTGGTAAAATCTTGCGGCAAGCGCATCCTGGCAGCATAGTAGAGCGCCCGCTCAACGGTCAATTCTCGATGGACGATATCATCCTGGGGCACATAGCCAAGCTGCTTGCTAAAAAGTCCGAGCTGCCGATAATAATCATGACCATTGTAAAACACCTTGCCTTCATCGGCTGGACGCAGCCCGTTAAGCGCATCCATAAGCGTTGATTTTCCCGCGCCAGAAGCTCCAACAATGGCGACAAAGCTATGAGGAGGGATGGCAAGCGAGATATCGTTGAGCAGAACTTCCCGGTTATTCCCGATTTTTTTCAAGTGAAGGGCATCGATGCGGATGCTACTACTCTCATCATAGGGCTTTAACTGCGTATCATTATGGATGAGCTGATATGGAACAATCCGAATTTGCGCATCAGATGGTCTATTTGCTACATCCATATCAATAGAAGCTCCCCGACATTTCTCTCATTGACAACTAGTATAAATAGAGTAAGATAAAATTATAGATTTACTTCTGATGACAACGCAGCGATGGTTAACAGAGATAGCACAAACACTACGCATAAAGTTTACGGTGTGATAGGAATAACTGTCAAGTTATGTTTACAGTAAAAGTGCCTATTACCTGAACGATATCTCTTTTTTCAGAAAAAATAAACTTGCCACCAGACGACGACTGGTGGCAAGTTTTATAAATAAGAGTTTGCTAGAGCTTGCGTAAAGCTTCGAATAAATCCTCGTTATTAGGCATCTCACCAGGTGAGTGCATGATCTCAATGTAGCGAATGATCCCCTCTTTATCAACGACGAACAGCGCTCGCTCCGCCATACCCATCGCGTGACGCACGCCATACAGATCAACCACCTGCCCTTGAGGATAGAAGTCTGAAAGCAGCGGGAATGTAGTATGCATCGACTTGGCCCAGGCTCCCAGAGCAAAGCCACTATCCATACTGATGCTCACAACATCGGTTTCAAAGTCTTTAAAGCGACTCAATTCAGCCTCATAGGAGGGCAATTGGGCGGAACAGACGCTGCTGAATGCGAAGGGGACGAAGGCAAGAACCACATTCTTTTTACCGCGCAAATCACTGAGATGCCAATCTTCTCGGTTCGGAGTTTTGAGCGTAAAATCGGGAGCGGCATCTCCCACCTTTAAAGTCTTTGTCTCAGTACGATTTCTACTATCCATCTGTTTGTATCCTTCCCTAACTGAAAATCGTAACCCCTACAGAGGTCTGAACAATACGTGACTGACCGAACTCACCGCTCGTCTTGCACAGTGCAGAAATAAAAACACAGACGCGAGGGGGAGCATTGCTGTTGTCGGCATTCTAGCATCCAAATGAAGACCATGTCAAATAGAGAAGGGATATGTAGAACTTGTGGCAGGAACAAATACAACACAAACAAACGGGTAACATAAGAAAATCATTGTATTATGTACAAGAGGCGTTACTGGCACGCACTGGCACGATTGCTTATATACCCATTATCCTGGTAACTATTTTTATGTTTTGTGGCGCGTCGTGGCAAGTTTTCTGGTCTACAACAGACGCGGCGCGTTACCAGTGTTACGCTTTGTCCTTCTGGTTTGGAAGCAACGTCGCCAAATTGCTTCCACAGTCGCAATGCGCTTTTCTCCATCTCACAACAGTGCAGCCACCGTTTCATCTCTTGCCTGTCGAATACCCGCCATTAACTCTGGCGGTATTTTCCCTGGCATTAGTGTTACCACTGGCATACTATCAAGTGGCGTTCGCCATTCTGATGTCGCTTGTCTCAGTACTGATCTACTGGTTACTGCTGCGCTACGGGCCGCGAGGAGCCGCGTTGACTTTTGCCACCTACATCTTTATTGGCGCGTTGGCAACAGCCCAGGGGCGCTTTGATCTGCTACCAGCAGCCTTGACGTTACTCTGCGTGATTGCGGCTGAACGCAAACATTGGACGGCGGCTTATGTCGCTCTGGCTTTTGGCGTGCTGCTGAAGCTCTATCCTCTTTTACTATTGCCGGGTCTTTTTATTGCCGAACAACAAGTCACCGGTTGCCTGCATATCCCGTCAAAATCGCTCACGCTCAGTTCGTTGCCGCAACAGCTTCAATATACCTTGCGAGGCATCACAGGTTGGCGCTGGAAAAACTGTCTGATCTTCCTGGGCCTTCTACTAGGGGTCAGCGGGGCCTTCTCGTTGCTCAATTTCCAGGGGGCTGTGGTTAACCAGCTCAGCTACTTTGTCCAACGACCGATTCAGATTGAAGCTACCGGGAGCACTATTCTCTGGCTGGCTCGCAGCTTTGGTCAGCCTTTTCAGGTTGTTTATAGCTATGGCTCGCTCAATAGTTTAAGCTCTCTCAGCGGCATTGTTGGCCTGGGAAGCACAGCATTGCTGCTCGCTGGTTATGCTTCTATCTTATGGCGACAGTGGCGGGGCAAGCTGGACGTGACGCAGACAATGATCGCGACCCTGTTTATTTTCATCGCTGCCGGAAAGGTTTTTAGCCCACAGTACCTTATCTGGCTGATTCCGCTGCTAGCTTACGCAGGAGCGTTCGACACCTTCTGGCTGTTTTGTTGGGGGAGCGTCTCGTTATTGACGACCTTCATTTATAGCTACCTGTATGCGCACCTGAGCAATCCACAGCTTATCAATTATATCCCCGGCTTTTTCGAGACCATTGCAGCGCGCAACGCTTTTTTTGTGCTAATTACGCTGGCATACCTCTTCAACTGGTATCAGGCTCGCCAACGAAAGTTGCTCCCCCCATCGCCAACGGGAAAAGAGACCAGGCCATTGTAAAGCCAGAGCGGGCTTACTCCGCTTTGGCTGCGTTACGCGCACGCTCAAGATATTCTTCGCGCGGTGGGTTGAAAGCGTCGAGCACAAGGCAGCCAGCAGGTCCGCCAACCGCGCGATGCACTACGTCGCCAGGGATAGTATAGGCATCGCCGGGTTGCAAGTTGCGCTCATCGCCTGCGATATTCAACACCATCGAGCCTTCGACCACATAGCCAAGTTGTTCATGGGGATGATGGTGATCGGGCATGACAGCACCCGGCTCAAGCCTCACCAAAGAGAACATAATACGGCTACCGGTAACGAAGCGTGCGCTGATACCTTCAAGCAGCGTCACGGGAGTGATCGCATCCATGCTATAGAAAGTTGGCTCGAAAGATGCTCCTGTAGTACCCTGCCCAACTTGCGCTTTTGTATCCATGAGTACTATCCTTTCTCTCTCAATAGTAAAGTACGTCGCAGCTAGATCGTTGCAGAGGCATTGTAGCATCGCTGCAGAGGTCGTGACAAGATGATAGAACTGTCTGATTTCCACTAAAAACTTCCTCCAGCTTCTGTTGAAGCTCGTGCATCGATATTTTTGCTTTTTACATATATTTTGAGATAAAATAATTATTCGCCTTGAATATATCTTGTAGCCGCTTCATTTAACTACCGCTTTGTAGCACTAGAAACTTTCATTGGAAGAGACTTTTCCTCTATACCATCCAACCAGCCATAAGGAGTCAGTATGGCCGCACAATTCAGCCTGGGCATTGAACAAGAATTTCAACTAGTAGAACGTCAGACTGGGAATCTGTCTTCTTCTATCGATACGATATTGGCAAAAGGCGCTCCTCTGCTGGGAGAAAAGATCAAAGCAGAGACGAAACAGTCCTGTGTCGAGCTTGTGACCGCTATTTGTCCCACCATTGAAGACGTACGAACAGAGCTACGGTCTCTACATGCGTTGCTCACACAGGTAGTTGAAAAGGAAATGCTGGCACTTGTGAGCGCAGGCACCCATCCAAGCGCCCTGTGGCAAGATCAAAAAACGACGGAGAGAGAACGCTACAAAAAGCTGGTCGAAGAGTTCCAGGATATCGAACATATGCTGGTCATCTACGGCCTGCATATTCATGTTTGTATAGAGCAGCGAGAAATCGCGATTATTTTGATGAATCAACTGCGGACATGGCTTCCCCATTTGTTAGCTATTTCCACGAACTCTCCGTTCTGGGAGGGACGTTATACCGGTCTGAAATCATTTCGTTCCGCCCTCTGGAAGCCTGTATTGCGCAGTGGCTTGCCCGAAATCCTCGTCTCCTGGGATCACTATACCCAGTATATAGAAGACCTCATCAGCGTAGGGTGTATTGAGAGCGGCAAAGATATTTACTGGGACATTCGCCCGCATCCGCACTTCCCCACCCTTGAGTTCCGTATCTGCGATATGCCAGCTACCCCCAGAGATACCCTCGCGCTGGCCGCCTTATGTCAGGCTCTGGTGACAAAGCTTGCCTGGCAACAGAAGCGTCAGATCGTCCTTCCCGCGCTTCCACGCGATTATGTGGAAGAGAATAAATGGCAGGCGATGCGCTACGGATTAGATGCCTCGATCATTGATTTCGTCAACCGCCGCCGCATACCGATGCGGGACGCTATCCACGAGCTTTTAGATTTTATTGATGACGTAATTGATGACCTGGGCATCCGCAATGAGATACAATACCTTCGTACGCTTCTTGACGATCCTCGTGGGACGGGAGCAGATCGCCAGATTGCTATCTATCAACAAAGCAACGATATACAGAAGGTGACGCAATATTTGATCCAGCAAATGCTAGACGCATACTAGAGTTACGCCCGTCTTCAAGCGTCGGGTGGCAAGGCAGCTGAGAGTAGCCAGAAAATATTGCGCAGTTACAACAAGCATCACATCTTGAAAGGTAGAGCAGTATGCATATCGATCTACGCAGCGATACCGTAACCTTGCCAACCCCGGCTATGCGCGAGGCCATGTATCGCGCAGAAGTCGGCGATGATGTTTACGGCGAAGATCCCACCGTGAACCGATTACAAGCAATGGCGGCGGAACTGCTGGGCAAGGAGGCCGCGCTTTTTGTCCCCAGCGGCACAATGGGCAATACTATCGCGACGCTGACGCATGCAGGAAGAGGACAACGAGTGATTGTCGGCGACCAATCGCATATTTATCGCTATGAAGTTGGGGGCCCATCC
This sequence comes from Ktedonobacteraceae bacterium, assembly GCA_035764225.1. Classification (GTDB taxonomy): domain Bacteria; phylum Chloroflexota; class Ktedonobacteria; order Ktedonobacterales; family Ktedonobacteraceae; genus DASRHT01. The sequence continues at coordinate 5,650 of DASTZT010000658.1, read as the reverse complement.
ACTTTAGGGGGTTCGCCGATGTGGGTTGTGCCAACCCATCCCGATGGCATGCTTGATCTCGGAGCAGTGCAGGCAGGCATGGCAGATGCCAATGATGAGCACGTCGCCCCTACCGCCCTGGTTTGCATCGAGAACACGCATAATCGCTGTGGCGGCATGGTATTGAACGTGGAGCAAATCGAGGCTATCGCCAACATGGCCCATGCTCACAACATCGCGGTACATATGGATGGGGCACGGATTTTCAATGCTGCCACCGCCCTTCATATTCCGGCCAGCAGATTGGTGCAGAACGTCGATTCGGTCATGTTCTGCCTCTCTAAAGGACTCAGCACCCCCGTTGGCTCTCTACTCGTTGGGAACAAGGAATTTATTCGACGGGCACTGCGCACGCGCAAGATGCTGGGCGGCGGGATGCGCCAGGCAGGGGTGATAGCAGCTGCTGGCATTGTCGCGCTGGAACAGATGATAGATCGGCTGGGAGAAGATCATGAGCATAGCAAATTGCTGGCCCAGGGGTTGACGGAATTCCCTCAGATTGATGTCCATCCAGATCTGGTGGTGACCAATATGGTGATGTTCTCCGTGCAGGATGCCCAGCAACAAAGGCTGAGCGAAGAGGAAACGGCACAATTTCTTGACAAAGCCAGGGAACATGGCGTCTTGATGGGTACGATGGGAGAAGGCGTCATTCGTGCTGTGACCCATCATGGCATAGAGGCTCATCATATCACTGAGGCGCTGGCAGGGATCAGACGCACCTTAATCGATATGCAGCTTTAGCAACGTTTCTTCTGCGATAGTCACAACTCGGAGGCGGCAAATACGTATAGATTCAAGAAGCAGGTCATAGCATTTGCCGCCACGCTGCTTCTACTACAAATGAAGGAGAAGGACATGAATAACAAAAATTCGGTAGCCAGTGGCGTATCTGGGGGTATTGTCATTCTAGGAATTGCTTTAGCTTTCGCATTTGGCGGTTTTAACCTGACCATTTTCTTTCTTGCTCTGGCAGTCGCCACGCTGGTAAGCTCCCTCGGTTCGCTCAATCCCCATAGGGTTTATGGCAGCTTGCAAGGCACTTTCTGGCTTCTAATACTCGCTTTATTTTTTGCCACTGATAACTGGATCTGGTTTCTGGTTGGAGCGGGCATCTCCGCCATTATGGGAGCATTATTCAAGCCAATCATCGCCAGCTTGATAGGGATGGGGCTTTTCGGCATGACTTCAATGGCCAACCAGCCACGGCAACAAGCACAACAGCCCTACTATCAACCAACACAACCATCGTACGAGCAAGGCTATCGACCAGCACAGTCAGAAACATACCAGGAAGGGGAAAAACAGTATCGTTCTTCCGATGGGTATGAGCAGCCGCAGGCGCAATATCCACAAGAAATGCCGCCCCAACAGTAGTTGTTCAGGGAGTAGAGCACAACATTTGACAGCGCGGCGTAGAAAAAGATAAGATCAAACATAGCAACCAATTGGTATAACAGCATCTTATCTAGTTCTGAAAGGAGCCGCGTTCTATGACACTCAAGAACTTCGCAGGCTCGGTTGCAGTCGTGACGGGCGGAGCAAGTGGGATCGGGCTGGCAACCGCACGAGCATTGTACGCTCAAGGGGCGCATGTTGTCCTGGCTGACATCAACAGCGAGGGATTGCAACAGGCCGCCCAGCTTGTCCATCAGAGCAATCCCTCCTCAACAGCGCACATCATCGCTGTTGTCACCGATGTTGCCGACGAAGAAAAAGTACGCGAGTTGATGCGCCAGGCCCTCGATACCTGTGGCCGAATCGATCTGGTGGTATGTAGCGCGGGCATCGGGCGTGGTGGTCCCATCGATACTTTTACGGCAGCCGAGATGCAGACCATCATGAACATCAACTTCATGGGGATCTATCACTGCGTCCAGGCGGCACTGCCTGCCATGCGCCACCAGCAGGACGGCCATTTTGTGTTTCTCAGCTCGGTTGCTGGCAAGCTAGGTTCCCCCATGCTCTCTGCTTATTGCGCAACCAAGTGGGCAGTGCGTGGCTTCTCCATCGCCCTGCGAGCAGAGTTGCACGGCACTGGCATCGGTATTACCACCGTCTATCCGGCCTGGGTGGACACGCCGATGATTCACCAGGAAAACGACGACATCCAGAATATGACCATTGTAGCACTGCTGACTCCTGAGCAAGTGGCAGATGAGATCTTGCAAGCGGTCCTGGAGGAGAAGCGCGACCTCACTCTGGCCCCCAATCCAGACATTGCGATGATCCTCGAAATCATGAAGGAAGACCCTGATAAGGCTGAAATGCTGTCTGGGGAGGCGTTCCGACAGCGCATGCAACAATTGGCGGCGCAGCAAAGCGGCTAGTTCAGCTTGAACGAAAGGATGGTACCGTGCTAGACAACGGCTATTTCGGCAAAGAAAGCGTTACCTGGAAAGTTGCGCGCGAGTCCATTCTGAATCTAGGGGGCGGGCGAGCTGTCTTGATGCAGCTTGCACATCCCCTTGTTGCAGCAGGCGTAAGCGAGCATAGCAGGTATATGAGCGATCCGCTGGGACGAGCGGAGAGTACGTTTATGTTGGGACAATTGCTGACCTTCGGCTCAGTAGATACCGCGCGACGGGCCGCTCGCACGATTAACCGCTTGCATACTCATGTGCATGGCACGCTTCCCTTGGAGGCAGGGGATTATGCACCTGGAGCGCCATATCATGCTCGCGCCCCCGAATTGTTGCTCTGGGTGCATGCCACATTGATCGATACAGCTCTATTGATCTACCCACTCTTCATTGGTCCCCTTAGCGAAGACGAGCAGGAGCAATACTACCAGGAATCGAAAACGCTGGCCCAGCTCCTGGGACTCTCAGCTTCAGATATGCCTGCCACGCTGGCGGATCTCCGTTGCTATATTCATGATATGGTCTATAGCAATCGCCTGGCCGCGACCCCTCAGGCAAGGGAGCTGGCTCGTACAGTGCTCTACCCTCCCATCCCATCGCTATTCCGTCCTTTGCTGCACCTGAATCTGCAAGTGACCTGCGCGCTCTTGCCTCAACCGGTGCGCGAGATCTACGGGCTAGAGTGGGGCAGTAAACACCAACGGGCCTTTGACCTTTCAACAGCCGGACTACGCGCTGTGCTTCCGCACTTACCTGCTTACCTGCGTGTGTTGCCAGTTACGCACACAATCATGCAACAAGGCTCAGCGGGAAACCACGCTGGTCACAAAAAAGGCCATAATAATCAGCCAGCTAATCGCCAGAGCAAGCAGCAAGCGCAAGGCCAATCCTGAGGTCAAGAAGTGACGGCGTGGAACGGCAGAGCCTTTATGCATGCTAGCGCCATCTGTAGCCATGTTTTTTCTCCATTCCATAGGCAGTTTCCCAGAAACCTTTACTGGGAAACTGCTCTCGTTAGCTATCTATTAGATACAACGAGAGGCATGGCGGATCTTAACGGTGCTATTCTTTCAGCTTTTTCTGGCGACACTCGTCACACTCGCATAGAGCACGCAGCTTTTCATAGGTATAGATGCCCGTTCTATGACCATCTTCCCAGACGGGCGTCAGCCCATAACGACCAACAGGCTCTATATTCACCAGCGTCATCTCTTCAACGCTTAAACTTTGTTTTTTCTGCAACATCCCAGGCAAGCCGCCTTCACCAGCGCACCAGGCGCAAGGGCAAGCCCAGCGCAAATTTTCCCAACCGTGAACGCTTTCATGCTCATCGCTCCAGCTCAGGATCAGGGTGCGCTTCTCCTCATCAAGCAAAAAAGATGTAGGTGAGGGATGGTCATATTGAGTCATTTATATGTACCTTTTCTTTATGGTTTCACCTATGCCGACCACCACATAGCCCCTCTATTATACATGCACCCACAATGCTCCTGGCAACACTTCAGCCTCAAAGCGCACGGCGCTGGTTGTCTCTCCATCTATCTGCATATTGACCAGATGTTCACTCTCGATACAGACAGTTTTGGCACGATAAAATTTTACCTCCGGCTCCCCACCATGCTCGCCTTTTTTGACAGAGGGCAGCAGCGTTAATGCTCGTAACAGAGGCGTGTAATCGATGGAGCAGACATCAAAGTAGCCATCGACATGGTCGGCCTGCGGATTGATACGAAAGCCCGCGCCATAAGTAGGACCGTTGGTGACGGCCAGCAAGACATAGCGTTTTTTTGGTTCGCTTTGATAGGCTTCATCCGTCAGAGAAAATGTGAGCCTGGGGCAACGATGGTAGCCAAACAATAATTGCTTCACGGTGGTGGTATAGTAGAGCCGTCCTCCGCTCATAAAGGGAACTTTTTTCATTTTGCTGGCAGCCACCGCGATATCGGCATCGATCCCCACACTAAACGAATTGGCGAAGTATTGTCCATTGACGACTCCGGCGTCTGCATCAATCAGCTGCCCATGAAAAGCTCGTTCAATCGCAGCCTCAGGTTCCTTCGGTAATTTTAACGTGTTCCATGCGTAGTCGTTGCCCGAACCGGCTGCCACAATCCCCAGAGGGACGCGCCTCCCGGCAATCAGCAGACCGTTCACCACCTCATTGAGAGTTCCGTCGCCACCGACCATAACCACCGCTCGCCCCTGTGCGGCAGAGAGCATAGCGCGTTCTCTGGCCTCACCCGATCTGCTTGTCTCTATATACTCTGCATGTTCCTGCTCAACACGACTACGCAATAACGAACGATAGAGGTCCATTTTTCCCCGATTCGCGGTAGGGTTGAGGATCACAAGAGGGCCTGTCCGAGCTTCTGCTCTCTCCATAAGTGCAGCTCCTTTGCTAGCATATCGTTTCGCACGATTGTATCATCTTTTCAACATCTCTACAATTCCTGTCCAACTATCTTTTAAGTCGTATTTGTTACTTTACGCATGTTTTGAGAGTAATACAAAAGGTGGTCTCTTTTCTTCTAAAGAAGCCACTTTTTTGACGGAACAAGAAGTGGTACATTGGCAATTGCTCCTTAATTGGTCGGAGCGATCAAGAACGGAGCACCATGCTGGATATCTTCCCATAGCTTATATACAGATCAAACAGCTCCCCTATGCTTCTTAGCAGCGTCAAGCTTTGTACTTCTGAACTTCTCGGTTTGGTTAGCGTGTGTAACTGTTCTTGAGCGCCATCCGTGTTTTCTGCAAATGACCATTGCTAGCGAGAGATTGGCAAAGCTGAGGTGATGCTATGCCTACCTGGATCGTTTATGGCCTGGTGATTATATTCTTTCTGGCGTTGCCGCTGGTGATCTTCTTTTTTGTCGAGGAGCCGACAAGCGCAAAATCAGCGCAACAATTTGTACAACATAGCGATTGTTCTAAACAGACGGCTGTCATCTCCTATGGGATACTTGCCGCCATCTTCGCTTTTATACTTGTGTTAACGGTTTTTTCTCATAAATCCCAAAAAGCGGCAACTCCATAAAATCTCTGTCGTTCAAGTATGTGATCAGCAAACTCCTCAAGCCATGCACGAGCAACTGAGCCTGCCTCCTTGACATAAGCAGTGTTTGAGAAGCCTAATAGTAATCATCAAACAATTGCTACATTGTAAGAAAGGCAGAGATTTAAAACGCATGGCATTGAAGTACGGTTTAATCGTTCCGCAGGGTTGGCGCATGGATCTGGTTGGAATC